>MGOA01000087.1 GCA_001796965.1 Chloroflexi bacterium RBG_16_64_43 | reverse complement strand
GAAACGCATGCCGCTGGGACAAGACCAAACTCCGCCAGGCGTTCGCCGACCGCGCGACCCCCATCCAGCCCGAGAACCCGGGCCGTCTGACCGACCGCGAGCTGGCTGAGCAGTATCTCGGCGGGTGCCCGAGGCGGCGTCATGCACTGCCCCCGCGAACCGGGGCCCGCCGGGCCGCACATTCCGCACACAGCCCGTAGAGGACGAGCGACGCTTCGTGGACTTTGACCGCATGCCGCCGCGCGTAGCCGCGGGCAACCGCCTCCACCTGCGGCTCATCGAACTCCAGAACCCTTTGGCACTTCGTGCACAGGAAGTGATGCTGCCCGTGGGCGCCGGCCAGGTCGAAATGATCGTGACGCCCATGGCCGCGAAAGCGGCGCGGCTCGACCAGGCCTTCCGCCTCGAGCCAATGCAGGGTGCGATACACGGTGGAGAGGTTGAGGGCCGAGTCGCGGCGCGCGGCGCGCGCGTGCACCTCCTCGGCCGTCGGGTGGGCCGGCAAAGCGGTCAACGTTTCCAGGATCAGCCGGCGTTGCCCGGTCATGCGTCCGCCCGCGGCGCGCACGCGCGCGCGAGCTCGGTCCAGCAAGTCGGTCATGGGCGCCCCTATTTGCAAATTACTTGCAATAATGTTAGCCCACTCCCGCGCGCCGGGTCAGTGACATGCATCCCGCTCGGCGGGTGATATGCGTCATGGCGCGGGCGGTAGACAGCACCGGTGTGCTACAATCCGGGCCGCAATGGGCACGCTCTTCCTCGTCGCCACCCCCATCGGTAATCTCGAAGATATCAGCCCGCGCGCCCTGCGCGTGCTGCGCGAGGTCTCCTTGGTGGCCGCGGAGGATACCCGCCAGACACGCAAGCTGCTCTCGCACTTCGACCTGCACACGCCACTCACCGCATATCACGAGCACAACAAGCTCACCCGCCTGGCGGCGGTGCTGTCAGCTCTGGCGCGCGCAGACGTGGCGTTGGTGAGCGACGCAGGTACCCCCGGGTTGAACGACCCGGGCTATGAGCTGGTGCGCGCCGCGCTGGGCGCGGGTCACATGGTGACGCCGGTACCCGGACCGAGTGCACCAATCGCTGCTCTGGTCTCATCCGGATTACCCACCGACCGCTTCTTCTACATGGGCTATCTCGAGCGGCGCGCAGCCGCGCGGCGGGGCCAATTGGCGGGCGTGGCAGCCCTGCAGGCTACGCTGGTGGCACTCGAGGCCCCCCACCGCCTGCTTGCGGCGCTTGGCGATGTTCGTGACGTGCTGGGCAATCGGCAGATGGCGGTGGCGCGCGAACTCACCAAGCTGCACGAGGAAATCCTCCGCGGCCGGGTGAGCGAAGTGCTGGAGCACTTCGAGCGCCATGCGCCGCGCGGCGAGGTGACGCTGGTCATTGCGGGCGCGCCGCCGGCGGTTCCCACGGCCTGGGACGAATCGCGCGTGCGCAAAGAGGTGCAGGCACGAGTGGCCGCCGGTGAGACCGCCACGCATGCGGCGGCCGAAGTGGCACACGAATCCGGCTGGACCCGACGCACCGTCTATCGCCTGGCGACAGCCGAGGCACGGCCCGGGCCGGGCAAGCGCACCGCCAAGGCGCAGGAGGGCAGATGAACCTCGACGACCTACCGCGGATGAAAGAACTCGACGCGGGTGAAATGCTCGGTTTCATCGACCGATTGCCCGACCAGCTCGAGAGCGCGTGGCAAGCCGGGGCCAAGTTTCCGTTTGAAATGACCGGCGGTGGGATTCGCCACGTCCTGCTGGCCGGCATGGGCGGCTCGGGCATCGGCGGCGCGCTGCTGGCCGCGTATGCCGACCACCTCGGAACGGCTCCGGTGACAGTGTGGCGCAACTATGGGCTGCCAGCCTGGGCTCGCGGCCGCGATACACTGGTCATCGTCGCCTCGCACTCGGGTGATACCGAGGAGGCGCTTTCGGCGTATTCCGAGGCGCGCCGCCGTGGCTTGCCGGTGCTGGCGATCACCTCCGGCGGGCAGATTGCCGCCGAGGCGCAAGCGGCCTCGCTGCCGCTGTGGCAATTCACCTTTCGCGCCCAGCCTCGCGCGGCCGTTGGGTTTCTCTTCCTTTTACCCATGGCCTGCCTCACCCGCCTTGGGCTGATGCCCGACCCCTCGGCGGAACTCGCCGCTGCGTTGAGCGCGATGCGCGACCAGCAAGCGCACTTGCGCGCGGATATTCCCGTGGTCCACAACCCTGCGAAACGCATGGGCGGGCAATGGATGGGACGCTGGGTCGCGGTCTACGGATCCGACCATCTGGCGCCCGTTGCCCGCCGTTGGAAGACGCAGATCGCGGAGATCGGGAAGGCATGGGCGCAGTATGAGGAGCTGCCCGAGCTCAACCACAACACGGTGGCCGGCACGCTGCAGCCGGAGGAATTGACCAACCGTTACTCACTCATCTTCCTGCGCTCGTCGCTGGCGCATGAGCGCAACGATTTGCGCACGCGCATCACGCGCGAGCTGTTCATGCTCCAGGGATTCAACACGGACGAGTACCAAGCCTCGGGGCCGAGCGTGCTGGCGCACATGCTCACCGCGCTGCATTTCGGCGACTACTCGGCCTTCTATCTGGCCATGGCCTACGGCATTGATCCGACGCCGGTGGCCTCGATTGCCGAGCTCAAGTCGCGTCTGGCAGGCGCCGGGCGTTGACGGTTTCAAACGCGAAGGCACCGATTGCTCGGTGCCTCAGGCGGAGAGGGCGGGATTTGAACCCGCGGAGCCTTACGGCTCACGCGCTCTCCAGGCGCGCGCGTTAGGCCAAACTACGCTACCTCTCCGTGACGTGCTATTCAGTTCAACAGCTTGCGCCGCGCTCGGGCGGCTGCGCGGAAGATTATAACATCCGGCCGTCGGGATTCCATCTTCGCTACCGCGGGACTCAATGATCAAAGGGACACGAGACAAGGTTGGAGGTGTGAACCCGGCGATTGCGGATTGGGTTACGCGCGCAGCGGTCGGTGCGGTCTTTCTGATGAACGTCTGGTGTGCGGTGACGTTCCTTGGATGGCCGGATCGCTTCGCCGGCTCGTTTGAAGTCGGCGGCTCGCCGGGGCGGGCAATCGTCCAAGCCTTCGGAGTCCTCTTTCTGATGTGGAACGCTACCTATCCCGCAGTCATCTGGCGACCACGTGGCCAGCATGTGCTCTTTGCAGTCATCCTCGTTCAGCAAACCATCGGCTTGGCAGGAGAGACCTGGTTGGTGCTGAGCCTGCCTGCCGGTCACCCGGTTCTGTGGGCCACCGGAGTGCGATTCATTCTCTTCGACGGGGTGGGGCTGGCATTGATGCTCATGGCCTATGTGGTGCTGAGACGCGGGTACACTCGCTGAGAAGGTGAAGCCTCGCGCACCAGCGGGCCGCTCTAGGCGCCAGACCAAGAACGAATTCCTTCGCCTTTTCTCGCCAGTCACCAAAATCGCACTTTCGCCCTGCACTTCCTCCGTCAAGCGATCCCGGTCCTACATTTGCAGTGCGACGTGATTCAACCCGCAAGGCCTCCGGGGGCAGCCGCGCTGAGAGGACGGCTGCGCTCGGTTCAAGCGTAGGTCTTCATCGCTGGCACCCGAGGGGCTTGACACGAGTGGTACAATGCTTGAAATGGGTAGTCGAAGCGCAGACCCGACCTGCAAGGACTTGAATACTTGGCGTGGCCTCGAGAGGGCCGCCGGGTTCGGGATTTGCGCGTTGTGACGTGCCGCCTCGCGCAACATCTGGGCCCCGGCCTTTGGCCGGGGCCCTTTCGTTTCATCGAGCAATCCGTCTGGGGAGGAGAGAATCATGGGTGGCCTGGTCGATCGCCCCGTCACGGTCGTGCCCGAAGAGCGCCTTGTGCCAGTGAGCGCGCACCTTGGGCAGTTGGCCGAGATCCCGCCTTCACGCATGTTCCTGATCAACAAGAGCCTGGCGGTGTTCGCCAAGAACTCGCCTGAGCGGGAGACATTCGACGCTTCTCAGGGCGACGGCGGGGCCTCGCTGCCCGGCGTGCCGGGCGAGATTCTCGAGCGAGCCGCCGCGCTGCAACTCGCACACGGCAGCGCTTACGATATGCCCTACGGCACCGACGCGTTTCGCCGCACGGTCCTGGAAACGTACTGGCACGCCTCGTCCGAGACCGGGCTCGGCCCGAACAACGTGCTAGCCACGGTGGGCGGCCGCGACGCGTTGGCAAAGGCGTATGCGGCGATGCTCGCACTCGGACATGGGCGCACCGGCGACTTCATCGTCGTCAGCCGCGTGCCATGGATCTCGTACAACTGGGGGCCGTACGGCGTGGGGGCGAATGTGCTGCTGGCGCCCGGCGAGGCGCAGAGCGGATGGGCCTATACCGAAGACGCGCTGCAGGCTTGCAGCGCGCACGCGGCGCGCCTCGGGCGCAAGCTGGCGGGGCTCATCATCACCAGCCCCGACAACCCAACCGGAGGAGTGCTCAGCGCCGATCGACAGATCGCGCTGGGCAAGGCCGCATTGCGCCTGGGTGTTGCCTTCGTGCTGTACGACTGGATGTATCACTACGTGACGGACCAAGCGGCAATGGACCTGAACCGCTTTCTGACCGCATTCGACCCCTGCGAGCGCGAGCGGATCCTGATCCTCGACGGCCTGACCAAATCTCTGGGCGCCTCGAACGTGCGCAACTGTCATCTGATCGCAGCGGAAGCCGTTGTGCGGTTCATCGTCGCGCGCGCCTCGCACACCGTGATTCCCTCGTTCTACTCCATGGCGGTGGCCATGGCGGCCTATGGGCACGGTTACGCGGAGGCCACGCGCGGCATTCGCGAGCCAACCAACCTCAGCCGTACCGCGCTGCGCGAATTCTTCACCGCGCACGGGCTGCGCGCGATCATCGACCAGGGCTACTACGCCTTCGTGCATGTCGGGCGTTGGCTTGCCGCGCGCGGCTGGAGCGACAGCGAGCCGCTCGGACAGTATCTGGCCGAGCAGCATGGGGTGGCCATCGTGCCGGGGGCCTTCTTCTCGCCGTACGGCGCCGAATGGCTGCGCTTCTCATATGCCACGCCGGTGGAAAAAACGCTGGGCGCCGCGCAGCGCTTGATGGAGGGATTGGATGCCCTGGTCCAACACTGAGCTGGCGCGCTTCGTCGACCGCTTGGAATTGGCGCGCGAGACGGCCGCGCGCAATTTTCCCGAGCGCGGGACGAGCGGTCTGGAGCTCGAATGGAACGTGATGGGGGCAGACCTGCGGCCGGCGCTCACCTGGCCGGGCGTGCCATCGCAGGCGGCATTCGCCGATGCGCTGCGCGAAGCCCATTTGCCGGAGTGGCTCGCGAGATACAGCCAGCTCGAGGTGTTCAACTGGATGATCGAGTGGGCCACCGACCCGTTCTACTCGCCGCCGCTGGCTGTTTATCAGGCGCGCCTCTTCGAGGCCTGTCTGCTCACGACGGTCGAGCGGGCCTCCACGGGCGGCGCCGGGCCGCTTCGAGCCTGGCACGGCAACCTGCTCTTTCCGGTGGAGGTCGGACATCAGTCCATCCCGCGCGGCTGGAACTTGGCCAAGCGCCGCTACCTCGAGCGCTGCGTCGACCTCTTCGGCTCACGCCTGGCGACGGCCGGCATTCACGCCAACCTCTCGCTGCCTGAGCCGCTGCTGGCATGGGACCTTGTTCATCTCCCGCGCTCAGGGCGCCGGCCGTTGCAGTTGGATAGCTTTCGCAATGAAGTCTATGCGCGCGCTACCCGCCTTCTGCGAGCTCACGCGGCGCTGTTTATCGCCACTTCGGCCAGCACGCCCTTGCGCGCCGAGGTGCGAGGGGGCCGGCCGGTGGTGGTGTTGACCGAGCACGACTCCGTTCGCACGCTGACCTTCCCCAGCCCGCCTGAACTCGACCCGGTCCATCTCTACCGCACCCACGCCGACTACGTGCGGCTCTCGAAGGATCTGGTTCGACGAGGGATCCGCTTCGGCAACAACAACTGGACACCGGTGCGGGCACGATCGCTGGCCGAACCCGTGGAACGGTTGATCGCCATCTCGGCCGAGGAATTGGAGGCGCTCGGCCAACGGGGGTTGTACGAGGAGAATGGGCGCGACGCACCCTCGCGCGAGCACGTGGCGCGCGAGATTATCATCCACAACCTGCTCGCCCGAATCGATATACCGATGGCGAGGGTCGAGGTGCGCACCGACGAAGGCGGTCTGCCGCTCGACTTGGAGATCGCCAACTTGGCCCTCAAGGAATTGTTGCTGCTGCGCGGGTACGCAGATTCGGAATTCGGGGATCTCTTCCTCTACAGCCGGGATGACTTGCGGCGTGCGCGCGTTAATGAACTGGCCGCGGCCAACACGGGCATGGGCGCAGAACTCGTGCATCCATTCTCTCGCGCACGAGTGGGCATGCGGGCCTTCCTCGGTGAAACACTCGACAACGTCCGGCCGCTGGCCCACGCCCTGGGCTGGGACGAGTGGCTGGTGCCGCTTGACGAGATAGCGCACGGCGCCCCGAACGCCGCGGAGCGGATACGAACGCGTCTGGTGCCGGAGGCGGATAAACACTCGGTGGTTGAGGCGGAGGCCATCAGTCGCCTATTCGACGAGCGGCGCGTTCAGGTGGCGAGTGACATCGAGCTCATTCGACGCGAGCTTCCGGGCCTCGGCCCGCTGGCAGGCAAGCTTGCGGCATTGTGGCAGCGAGCGGAGGCCGCGCAGCTCTTGCCGACGGCCGAAGCGCTTCCCGCTGCTATCCAACTGCAGCCGAGTGCCGACGACGTCACGCGCGAAGTTGTGTTGCTGGCCAGCCGGCTCATTGCCATCCCCTCGGTCAGCGTCGCGCCTGGCGGATCGCCGAGGATGGAAGCCATCCACGCGGCCGTTCGTTTTGTCGCTGATGATCTGAGGCGCGGCGGGCTGGAGGTGCGCGTGTTTGCAGAGGGTCCCTTCCCGGCGCTGCTCGCAACCTTTCCGGGCGAGGATCCCGCGCCGGTCGTCCTGCTCGGGCACTTGGACGTTGTGGGTCCCGATCCGGACGAGAGTCAATTCACACCCAGGCTGGACGGCCAATACCTCGTGGGGCGCGGCGCAGCCGACATGAAGACGGTGGCGGCGACTTATGTCGTGTGGATGAAGGCGACCCGACGCATTGGGCCGCCCTACCCGCCCCTGCGATTGCTGTTGGTGGGCAATGAGGAGCCTGGAGAGACCGAGCCAATGGGCACGCCCCACATCCTGCAAATGTTGGCGCGCGAAGGCCAGCCCCTCCCAGCGCTGATGATCGCCGGCGAACGCACCGGCGAGCGCGGCGATGAACTCGTGGGAGAGGTGTGCCTGGAGAACCGCGGATTACTGCGCGCCGAATTGCGCGCGCGGGGCACGCGCGGCCATTCGGCGGTGCAGCCCGGCTCCGATGTGATGATGCAGCTCGTTGAGGCGCGGTCCCGCCTGATAGAGGCAGCCCGGCATCAGCTGCAACTCGAGGGACCGACCCTTTGGCGCTCACAAATCGCCTTCCCATATCTGGTTTCGGGGGAACGCGGCGTGTTCAATCTGACTCCCGACCGGGCGGCCATGGGCATTGAGGTGCGCAGCCTCCCCGAGGATCGCTTGGGCGGGCTGGTGGACCTCATGCGCTCCTTGGCCGAGCCAGAAGGATTCGAGCTCGACCTCGTTTCATGCGAAGACGGCGTTCGCTGCGACCCGGCCAATCCGTTTGCTCAACATTTGCTGCAGGCGGTACGCGAGACCTCAGGCCGGGCGCCGGTATTGGGGCGCAAGTTGCATGCGACCAGCGCGCGCTTTGCACCGAACGGGCAGGGAATTGTGTGGGGACAATCGGGGCTGGCGCCTCACGCGGCCGGCGAACGACATTACTTGCCAAGTATTCTGCCATATGTAAGGGCTCTCACACGCTTCGGCGAGTTGGCTACGGCCGCGCGGGTGCCTGAGCCCAACACTATCCAACGCACGTGAGGAGATGACATGCCGAATGCAATAGGTACCCCCAGCCGACACGGGCTGGAGAACCACGGGCTGACCAACTTGAACTTGGCCTACTGGACTCTTCCCTCGCCGATGCTGGTTGAGCGCATCATCTCGCGTCGCGAAGGACAGCTGGCCCACCTCGGCCCGGTGGTCGTGCGCACCGGCCATCACACCGGACGCTCGCCCAACGACAAATTCATCGTCCAACAGGCGCCCAGTGATTCGCAGGTGTGGTGGGGGAAGGTCAACCGGCCGATGACCCCGGCCCAGTTCGAACGCCTGCACCTGCGCATGCGATCGTACTTCCAGGGACGGGACGTATTTGTCCAAGATGCCGTCGCCGGGGCGCATCCCGCCCACGCGGTGCCGATCCGCATCGTCACCGAATATGCGTGGCACAGCTTGTTCGCCCGCAATCTCTTCTTGCGCCTGCCGCACGCCGCCCTTCCCGATCACATCCCCCAGTTCACCTTGCTGGACGCGCCGCGCTTTCACGCCATCCCCGAAGAAGACAGCACCAATTCGGAAGTGTTCATTGCGCTCGATCTCGAAAGGGGGCTGATTCTCGTGGGCGGGACGAGCTATGGCGGAGAGATCAAGAAGGCGATCTTTACCGTCTTGAACTACCTCCTGCCGCAGCGCGGGGTGCTCTCGATGCACTGCTCGTCAAACGTCGGCGAACCAGGAGACGTCGCGCTTTTCTTCGGCCTTTCAGGAACCGGCAAGACCACGCTTTCGAGCGATGCTGCCAGGCGCCTGGTGGGCGACGATGAACATGGCTGGGCGGAGGACGGCGTATTCAATTTTGAGGGAGGCTGTTACGCCAAGACGATCCGCCTGCGGCCCGATCTTGAACCTCTCATCTGGGAAGCGACGCGACGCTTTGGAACGGTTCTGGAAAACGTCGTCATGGACGTGGAAAGCCGGCGCATGGATTTCGAAGATGGCACGTTCACCGAGAACACGCGCGCGGCTTACCCGCTGGGGTTCATTCCCAACCCGGTGGTCAATGGCCGTGCCGGACATCCGCGCACGATATTCTTCCTCACGGCGGATGCCACAGGCGTTCTGCCGCCGCTGGCACGTCTCACCCCATCCCAAGCGATGTACCACTTTCTCTCGGGTTACACCTCGAAGCTGGCAGGCACCGAGAGAGGGTTGGCGACCGAGCCTCAACTCACCTTCTCGTCTTGCTTCGCCGCCCCGTTCCTCCCGCTCCCGCCCACAACCTATGCGGGGCTGCTCGGCGAGAAGCTGGCGGCACATCAGCCCGAGGTATGGCTGGTCAACACCGGGTGG
>MGOA01000086.1 GCA_001796965.1 Chloroflexi bacterium RBG_16_64_43 | reverse complement strand
GAGGGCATAGCATGCCTTACGGTCGACCGCGGGCACACGGCATGCGCACGAAATGCCGCCCAAGGGTGAGTCGCATCGCCAGGCCCGGGACCTTTCCGAGCGGCTAACCGGCGTCGCAGCCGGAATGGTCTGCGGTCTGCGTGTCAAGTCCTCACAAAGGAGCAGTTTTGCCAAGAGCCGCGCGCTGACATGCCCGGCTAAGAGAAAGGGCTGCCCCGTACGGGGCAGCCCTGCCTTGGATTGCCATCGTTGTTCGGGCTCAGGCGGTTGCCGCGACGGTTTCCTCCTCGGCTTCCGCGCCTTCCGGCTCATCTGGCTTGCGGTCGAGAATCTGCATATTGGCGGCCACGACCTTCGTGCGGTAGTGCGTCTCGCCCTTGTCGTCCTGCCAGCGGTCGGTTTGCACTCTCCCGTCGATGAAGATCAGACGGCCTTTGGCCAGGTACTTCTGGCAGATTTCGCCGAGACGGCCCCAGGCATCGACCGTAAACCAGTCGGTCGCTTCCTTCGGCTCTCCGCTGTCCGTCTTCCAGCGGCGGTCGACCGCCAGCGGGAAAGTTGCTACGCTGCGGTTGCCCGTCGTGGTCCGGGATTCCGGGTCCCGGCCCAAACGGCCAATGAGTTGGATTCGGTTGAGTCCAGGCATGAGTCCCCCTAGGTTGAACACCGCGTCTGAGGCGACGCGGCCTTACGGACGGCGAGCGCCATCCCGTGAGGATGAGTTTAGCATATCGGTGGAGCGCCCACAATCCCCCATTGGGCGATGCAAGAGACCTCACACCTCATGGGCCGCCGGCATCGTTGGCATACGTCGCCGCGTCAGTGGGCGTCTGCCCGAGGGGTCGGTGACGTAGACCCATGTACTCAGGTCGGCCCACTCGTAGATCCAGCGCGCGTCGCCGATCGACATGTTGACGCAGCCGTGGGAACGCTTGTAGCCGAAGCCGTCGTGCCAGTAGGTGCCGTGCAGCGCGCGCGCCCGGTCGAAGTACAACACCCAGGGCACATCTTGCAGGTAGTAGTAGTCCGAGCGATCAGCGGCAAACGAGCCGCTCATCGGCTGGCGATCGACCTTCTTGAAGACCTGAAAGGTACCCGGACGGGTGTGCCACGGGGGTATGCCGCTGGCCACCAACGTCGCAAACACAAGACGCCCGTTGTCGTAGGCGGCCAGTGTCTGCTCGAACAGGTTGATCGTGATCCAGCGCGTGCCGATGGGCACCTCGGCAGGCGGGGCGGCGCTGGGCTCCACCAGGCCGACTTTCCGCTGATCCACCCATTGGTCCACCCCGATCATGTACCAATTCAGCCCGTCTACCTGGCGAGTGTCGTAGACTTGGATCACGGTGTAGCGCGGCAGCCAGGTGCGCAATTCCGCGCCCTTCGACCCCGGCGCACTGCGCGGGTAAGTGCTCTCGACGATCCAGCCAAAAGATCGAAGCGGCGTGGCATTGAAGAGCAAACCCTGGAAGCGATGGACGCTGATGGGTGCGGCGTCGTCGCGGCGCACGATCTCCGAGCCGCCGGTAATGTAGAAGCGTTCGCCGTCGCGCTCGACCACGTCCTGATAGCTGATGAAGACGAATCCGGGGAACTTGACGACCGCCCGGTTATCGCTGGCGGCATCCACGAAGCTGGGGTAAAGATGGAGCTCGCTGTCCTTCGAGACGCGGGCGAAACCGAAGTCCGGCGCGGCCAGTGCCGGGTCGGGCGCAGCGGCGGGCAGCGGTCGAGCCGGCAAGAGGCCCATCTCCCAATAGTGCATGGCGCGTGAGCCCGGTCCGTTGGCCGGGCAATCGGCCGGGCGGTACATCTGATACCCGACTGTGCACACCTCGCCCGAGTCGGAGGCAGGGGGAAGAGTTTCAGCTCGCGCCACCTGCGGTGCGAGCATGGCCAAACCCAACACGATCAACGTGACCCCCATCACCCGCATATGTTTCTCACCTCGAGGTTGATGATTATATCCACCGGCCGCCGGCGCGGCCGGCGCCCTCAGTAGCGCAGGATGGCGGCGATGCGGCCCGCCTGCTCGAGGCTCGGGCTGCCGCTAATCACCTCGACCTCTGCCGTGCTGCGCATCGCCTTCTGCACCGCCAACTCCACGGCATCTTCGATGGCCGCAGCCTTCTTACCACAGTAGGGGCACGCAGCAAAATCCTGGGCGGAAATCAGGCCGCAGCCCGTGCACACATATCCCGGCGCGCGGAAGCCATCGCTGATCATCAGCGTGAGCGCGCGGCCCTCGTGCAGCGCGCGCAGCGTGTTCTCCAGCCCCATGGCGCCGGCCTTGCCCTTGGCCGCCGCCGTTACTGCGCTTTCCACCAGAGCCGCCTCGCGCGCCGCCTCAGCCACGCGGCCGACCTCGACCGCGCGTGCCAACAGGTCGGCAGGTGCGGCGTCGTGATTCGGCGAAAAGCTACCGACGATCAGCGTCTGCCAGGCTTTGGGCAACTCCGCCCGGAACTGAGCCAGGGTTGCCTCCGTACCGGCGATCAGGACCCGCCGAACTTGATGGGCCTGGAAGAAGGCTGCGCTGGCTTCGGCTGCCTCCCGCAGGTTGCGCTGTTCGATTTCCTGTTCGTGGTGTGACTGTCCGCCCACGCCGCCACGCCGTCCGGCCAGGGCTGAGGCCCCGCCGCTCTTGGTGCGCCGCACCGCCTCGCCCGTCACTTCCTGCGAGGCGATCATCTCGCCGAGATGGTAGGCGTATAGACGCACGCCCTGCTTGTCGACACGCGCCAGGCCATAGCCCCCATAAGCATCCAGGAAGTGGGCCAGCGGCTTGACATACGGCTGAGGTAGCCAGCGGGCGCGGCTACGCAGCGGCAGCTGGAAGAGAAAGGTCTGGAAGAAGGCGGCTGGAGCGCACGAGAAGACCACCACACTGCGTCCACTCCCATCGTACTCATGCTCGAAGAACTTCTCGACGGCTTGGATGTCGGCGGATGACTCGTGCGGCAAGTGCCGGAGCAAGGCACGCAGCCGGCGGCGCACGGGTTCCCCACCGCGCTCCGCCGGCTCGATATTCAGGTAGACGCTCAGCACAGGGTGCCCCGCGTCGAACTTCAGGAGACTATTGAGATCCTGCTCTCCGAGCATCGCCGCCTCCTCATGAATTGTGTGCGCCGGCCGCCCACGCCGGCCGAGTATCAGGGGCGTGCGGCCAAGGTCAGGCTGACCTCCTCTTGTTGCCCATCTCGCAGCAGGGTAAGCCTCACCGCGTCGCCCGGTGAGACATTGAGAACCAGATACGAAAGCAGGTCGGAGAAGTTCCGCAAGGGAGTGTCGTTGACGGCGAGGATGAGGTCGCCGCCCGCCAGCAATCCGGTGAGGGTCGTTGGGCGCGACCCCGCTCGCAGGCCGGCCTTCTCGGCCGGGCTGCCGGCCGTCACATCTTGCACGTACACCCCGCTGCTATGTGGCAGACCCAGCGCCTCTTGTTCGGCCAGGTGCATCTCGCTCATGCCGGTGATGCCGATGTAAGGGTAGTCGTAAGACCCCTTCTCGATAAGCGAAGGCAGCACGCGCCGCACCACGTTGACCGAGATGGCGAAGCCCACCCCCGAGTTGACTACGTCGCCCGAGGCGGTGACCGACGTGCTGCGAATGGCCCGATTGATACCGACCACGAACCCTTGCAGGTCGAGCAGCGGGCCGCCCGAGTTGCCCGGGTTGACCGCAGCGTCGGTCTGAATGAGATCGGCGGCAGAGAAGACGCCCCCGCCGGGGGAGGCCCGTTCTGAATCAAGTGTGCGCCCCAACCCAGAGACGATGCCCAGGGTCATGGTGCTCGAGAGGCCGAACGGGTTTCCGATCGCCACCACCGGTGTGCCCACCCGCAGGGTCGAGGAATCACCCAAGGGCAGCGGCATGAGCTCCGCCGCGGGCACGGTCACCTGGATCACGGCCAGATCCGAGTCTGGATCCTCGGCAATGACCTTGCCGTGAGCCATCTGCCCGGAGGGGAAGTCCACCTCGACCTCGGTGGCCCCCGTGACCACGTGCAGGTTGGTGACGATATGTCCCTGCGTGTCGACCACGAATCCAGATCCGAGCGCGCCGCCCTCCGCGGTAAACACGCGCAGCGAAACCACACCCGGATTCACTTGTTGATAGAGATCACTCAACGCGCTGCTGGTCGATTCCGACGGCAGGCCGACGGCCGGAGCCAGCGGCGGCAGGTTCGGCCGCGAGGTGGTTTCAACCTGCGGCTGCGGCGTTATCACTGTCAAGGTGGCGATATCGGGCAGCGTCAACGTCGGCAAACTGGAACAAGCCAACGCCAGAAGGGCGCCGGCCACAACAACCATCGTCCATCGCTTCATTCATCTCTCCCTGGCAACATTTCCCGGCGCGCGAGCCGACGGAATGGGCCGGCTAAGTCTTTCGACGCAGTCGCGCGAGTTCCTCGAACAGGCGCTTTTCCTCCGCCGAGAGGCGGCTGGGCAACTCCGCGCGCACCCGCACGTACAGATCGCCCTGTTCACTCCCCGACCGCAGGTGAGGCATGCCCAACCCGGTGAGGCGGAAGGCTTGCCCGGGCTGGGTCTCGGGCGGGATGGAAAGCAGCACCTGTCGGCCGTCGAGGGTGGCCACCGACACCTCGCCTCCGAGCATCAGGGTGTAAAGATCAACGGCCATCTCGGTGTGCAGGTCGTCACCCTGGCGTTCGAAGCGAGGGTGAGGCTTGACTTGAACGACAAGATAGATGTCCCCCGCGGCTGCGTTGCGCACCCGCGGACCCTCACCCGCCAGGCGAATGCGCGTCCCCGTCTGGGCCCCGGGCGGGATGCGCACTTCCAGGCGGCGGCTATCCTGTTGCAGCAGGCGCGAGGTCCCGCGATAGGCGTCCTCCAGGCTGATCTCGACTGTGGCCTGTGCGTCGCGCCCCTGCGCCGCGAACGTCCCGCCGCCACGCTGGGAGCCGCGCTGGTTGAACGTGCCGCGTGGCATATCGCCGAAGATGGCGCGGAAGAAATCCGAGAAGTCGCCGAACGTTTCGCCCAGGTCCCCGAATTCCACCCGTGTGCCGCCGGGCGCTGCGCCCGCCCATTGACCCCAGTCGAATCCACCCGGCGCGCCTCCGGCATGCTGCCATTCGTTGTAGGCGTGACCCAACTGGTTGTACTTGGCACGCTTTTGGGGGTCGCCGAGCACTTCGTACGCCTCGTTGATCTCCTTAAAGCGCTCTTCGGCCTCGCGCTGACCCTTGTTATGATCGGGGTGGTACTTGAGGGCCAGCTTGCGATAGGCTTTTCTGATTTCGGCGGCACTCGATTCACGCGAGACGCCGAGGATTTGATAGTAGTCGCGGTAGTCCATGGTCACATGATAGGTTCCGTATGAGGATTCTAGTCACGAGGCCGTCGGCGAGTCAATACGGCCCATCGGGTTCTTACAATCCTCTAACGCCTCGCGCGGGGCGTCAAGAAGCGGCTCGTTTCATGGGCTCGCTGCATCGAATTGTGCTATAGTATCACGCGGTCGCTGGCAGGCACTGTATGTGCCGGCTGTGACGCACAACACCCCGGCCCCCCGGCGCGCCAGACGCGGGCATGGCTCATGCACGGCTCACCGAGGGGAATGGGCTACCCACCATGGCAACCTCATTGAACAGCGGCGCAGAAAAGATCCTGATTGCCGACGAGGATCCGGACGTTCTGGACAGCCTCGCCCGGCAGACGCTCTTGCCCATGGGTTATCAGGTGGCGACCGCCGCCGACGGCCCGACCGCCATCCAGCGCATCATCACCTTCCATCCAGATGTGGTCATCGCCAGCCTGACCCTGCCGCGCCTGACGGCCAAGGACGTGCTGGTGACGTTGCGCGCTCAGGGGTTGGAGGCGCCGGTTATCGTCACCGCGCCGGTGGGCATGGAGAGCATGGCCTTGCGGGCCTTCCGCTTGGGGGCGCGCGACTACCTGAGCAAGCCGTTGCGCGAAGCGGAAGTGGTCTCGTCAGTCGAGCGGGCGCTGGTCGAGGCGCGACTGCGCCGCGAACGCGAGGCGTTGGCCTCGCGTCTGGCCGAGACCAACCAGGAACTCGAGCAGCGTGTCAAACAATTGACGCTACTGCACGGCATTGGACGGGCGATCACCTCGCTCGATCAGATGGACCAGGTGGCCGGGCGCCTGTTGGAGGGCGCGCGCTTCGCGACCGAAGCCGACATGGGCTGGCTGATGCTGCGCGAAGACGACAGCGGCCAGTTGGTCCTGCGCGCGCAACACGGCCTGCCCACGCCGATTGTGGCGCGCCTGGGCCAAGCCTGGGATGACGGACTCTCGCCTTCGGTTCTCGTTTCGGGTGAGGGTATGCGCCTCTCGGGCGATGGGCTGCGCCGCCTGGCGATCGGACAAGCCTGCCAGACCGCTCTGCTTACGCCCATTCGCACGCGCGGCGAGGGGCTGGGAGTCATCGCCGTAGCCAACCGGCGCCCTCGCGATTTCACTCAGCACGATCAGGCCTTGCTTGAGGCGGTGGCCGATTACGCTTCGATCGCTTTGATCAACGCGCGCCTGTTCCGCTCGCTGGAAGCGCGCCTGGCCACAGACGGCATGCCCGCCACTTAACGCGCGATGCCCAGCGAGACGATCCTCCTCCTCGACCCGCAGCACACCTTGACGCCTCAATTCGAAGAAGCGGCCTTTCGCCCGCGCGGCCACCGCGTGCTGGCGTGCGAATCTTTGGCGGAAGCCATTGGCCTGGTGAAACAGTTCCCCACCTCCCTGGGCGTGGTGGCCATGCCGGCCTCACCTGAATTCACGCAGGACGCTATTGCCACGCTGCGCGCCGCGCAGCCGCGGCTGCCGGTGCTGGTGCTGCTTGATGAGGATAGCCCAGAGCTGGTGCAAGCGGCCCGACAAGCCAAGGCCAATGACCTTTTGGTGAGTCCGAGTCCGGCCGAAGTGGACGCGGCGCTCGAGCGGCTGGCCGCAGAGTATGCCCACCGGCCCAAACCCGGCACCGGCGAATTGAAGCCGCGCCTGGCATCGCTGCCGCTTACCCGCCTGAGCCAGCACGTCTCTCGGCTCCTGGCCCAAGAGGCAGCCCTGACCACACTCGTCCGCGAGGCACAAACCGCGCTCGCCACGCCGCCCGGCCCGAGTGCGCCGCCGGCCGAAGTGCCGGCGGCGGATGCCTCGCCGCGCGTGCGCGAGCTCGAAACGCTGGCCGGCCTGGCCCAGGGAATTCTGCGCCACCTCAACCTCGACGCGGTGCTCACCGCCATCGTCGAAGCCGCCGTGGCCCTCACCGGAGCCGACGAGGGCAGCCTCATGCTTCTGGATGAGGTCACCGGCGACCTGTATATGCGCGCGGCCAAGAACTTCGACGAGCAATTCGTGCGCACCTTCCGTGCGCGGGTGCAGGATTCACTGGCCGGCGAGGCCCTGCGCTCCGGTGAGCCGGTGCTCATCGACGAGCACAGCCCGCAGAAGATCACTACCACCTTCCTCGTGCATTCGTTGATTTTTGTTCCGCTCAAGGGCGAGACTGGCTCGGTGGGCCTCCTGGGCGTCGACAACCGTCAGGCCGGGCGGCCACTCACAGCACATCACGTGGTGCTGATGCAGGCCCTGGCTGAATATGCCGCGGTGGCCCTCGAGAACGCCCGTCTCTACAGCCAGGTGCAGTCCGAGCGCCGCCAACTGGAAACTATCCTGCAACAAACCGAAGACGGGGTGCTGATCACCGACCCTCAGGACCGGTTATTGCTCATCAACCGCACCGCGCAAGAAGCCTTCGGCCTCAACCAGGATGCAGCCCTGCTGCATCCGCTCACCGAGGCCGTTCCGCACCCCGAGCTGCTCGCGCTGTACTCGCGCCGCGATACACCCAGCCCGCAACTGCGGCGGGCCGAGATCACCCTGGCCGATGGGCGGGTCTTCCACACGCACCTCACCCCGATCGAGGGCGTGGGCCACGTGGTGGTGATGCGTGACATCACGCACCTCAAAGAGCTCGACCGCATCAAGTCGGAATTCGTCACCACCGTCTCACACGACCTGCGCTCGCCGCTCACGACGATTCTTGGGTACGTAGACCTCATCGAGCGCGGCGGCCCACTCACCCCTCAACAGCACGAGTTCCTACGCCGCGTGCAGGACAGCACGCAATCCATCACGGCTCTCATCACCGATCTGGTGCACCTGGGGCGAATCGAGGCGGGCCTCGACACCCAGCAGGATCTGGTCGACCTTTCGGCGCTGGCCGGCTACGCGGCCGACAGCCTGCGTCTTCGGTGCGAGAATAAGGGCATCCATCTTGAAGTCGACTTGCCGCAAGACCTGCCAGCCGTGGCCGGCAACCCGGTGCGCCTGCGTCAGATGATCAACAACCTTATCGACAACGCGATCAAGTTCACACCTGAGAACGGCCGGGTGACGGTATCTACGCATCTGGAGGAAAACCAGGTACTGCTGCTGGTTTCGGATACCGGCGTGGGCATTCCCCCGCCCGAACAGCCCTACATCTTCAACAAGTTCTACCGTGCCTCCAATGTCGAGGATGGAACAGGCAGCGGCTTGGGCCTCTCGATTGTCAGGTCGATCGTGGAAGTGCACGGCGGCCGCATCTGGGTCGAGTCGACCGTGGGGGAAGGGTCGACCTTCACTGTGGTGCTGCCGACCGCGCAGGCCAAGCAGGACGAGACGCCTGAGGTGAGTGCATCTCGGGGTTAAATGGCGCCTCCACCAGGGCGGTGAGGGGGGAGCCTGGTGGAGGCCTTCGCCAAAGGAGGAGACTGCGATGAGAGATGGGGTCTCCCCTATCTCTCTCTCGTCTCTGCCCTCACTATAACCCGGCACTCGAACCTCGCCCAGGCCACCCGTCACCTCTCCCCGATGACTTTCGTCGCTCCGCTTCCAACACCGCAATCGATTGAGTTTCCCCCTGTCGCCGCACTTGCGCACGGTATACTATTTCCCGTATGGCGATAGGATAAGCGCACATTATGAGTGACATGGCCTCGCTGCGCGCGCGATTGAAGCGCGCGGGCAGCACAAAGCATGCGCGCCCGCCGCAACCCGCGGCACCGCGCCACATACCTGCGCATTGGGCCGGGCACACCGCCTCCACTTCACGCGGAGACTTCTACTACCTCGAAACGAGCTATGCACCCGATCATCAGCATGGGCGCATCCAGCTCGGCGCGCTTGCCCGGCAAGCCATGCCCGAAAGCACCCTCTTAGGCTTCCAGCCGCGCGGCACACTCGATTCGCTCGTCTTCCTCGACACCGAGACGACAGGTCTATCAGGCGGGGCAGGGACCTTTGCCTTCCTGGTGGGGCTGGGCCGCATGCAGGGCGATCGCTACGTGCTGCGCCAGTACTTCTTGCGCGATCCATCTGAAGAAGCGGCAATGCTGGAGGCCGTGATGGGCGAGTTTGCTTCCGCGGCCGGCCTGGTCACGTTCAACGGCCGCGGATTCGATGTGCCGATCCTCGAAGCTCGTGGAACGATCCGCCTGCGCAAGCGTGTATCCCTGGCGGATCTGCCGCATCTGGATCTCTTGCCCCACGCACGCCGTTTCTGGCGTGGGCGGCTCGAGTCCTGCTCGCTGGGTACGCTCGAGGAGCGCGCACTGGGCATCGTACGCGAGGCGCGCGACGTCGAGAGTTACCTCATCCCAGCGATGTATCGCGCCTACTTAGAGGAAGGAGACGCCGCGCCGCTCGAAGATGTGATCTACCACAACGCGTGCGATATCCTCTCGATGGTTGCGCTGACCGCGGACCTATTCGAGCGCTACCGTCGGCCGCTGGAGGATCCGCTCGAGGCGCCGGATGGGATTGCTCTGGGGCGGGTGTATGCGGCTCGCGGCGAGGCAGCCCACGCCGAGAGCGCCTTGCGCGCCGCGCTGGCTGCAACCCTGGATGGAGCGGGTCAGTTGCGCGCGCACAGCCTGCTGGCCACGTTGCTTAAGCGTGGCCGGCGCACGGCCGAATCGGTCGAGCACTGGCAGGTATGGCACGACCTTGCCCCCGGCGACCCACTACCGTGCATTGAGTTGGCCAAGTACTACGAGTGGCAAGCGCGCGACATGGCGGCGGCAGCGAAGTGGACGCGCGCCGCCGAGCGTGCTGCGCGCCGCGGCCGCGATTCGTGGCAGCGCACCGAGTTGTTGAAGCAGATCGAGCATCGCCTGCAGCGGCTTGAGCTGAAGCAGAAGACGAAATCGCGCCAATAGTAAGTTGAAGGTGCCCTCGGCACATGTGCGGAGATTGGCCCCTCCCCACTTCGTGGGGAGGGGTAATTTTCCTTTTTGGGGAGTTGGGGGACGATCACCCCAACTCCCCGATCAGGTGTTACTCAAGGCTCGGCGATCTTGCCCGTCATTCCCGCGTGGTCCCAGCGGGAATCCAGGAAGGTCCTTCGCTCACGGCGCCTCTGACGCGTGGATGCAGCAGTCGCTCTTCTTCATTGCCCGTCATTCCCCCATGAAAGTGGCGGGAATCCAGGGAGGTCGATCGCATGCGGCGCAAGATTCCTCGCAATGACGCCAGAGCAGCGGACGGCGCGCCCTCAGAATGATGGAGCGGCACTCCTAGTTGGGGCACGCCATGGCGTGCCCCGGTGCTTGTCTTGTTCGCGACTCCAGGTGGCGAGTGGCCTTCAACCCGCCCCCGCAAGGAAATCGTCGAGCAGGGTGAGCGCCTCCTCCGCCGAGGTGTAGGCTCTCACACACAACGT
>MGOA01000085.1 GCA_001796965.1 Chloroflexi bacterium RBG_16_64_43 | reverse complement strand
AACTTGCCGCCGACCGATTGTTGAAGCCCACCCTTCCCCCGCGATCCACCATGGCGGATCTGGGGAGTCAGGTGTTCTGGTTGTATTGCATGCCGTGCCACGGCGACCGCGGGCAGGGGCTGACGGACGAGTTCCGCCAGGTGTATCCCGCGGAGGACCGCAACTGCTGGACCTCGGGATGCCATGGGAGTCGCCCGTACGCAGCTGGCTTCACCCTGCCCACCCAAGTGCCGCCGCTGATAGGGCCCAATACGCTGCTGCGCTTCAACACAGCCCTCGAATTGCACGACTACATCCGCCAATCAATGCCCTGGCAGAAGCCCGGCAGCCTGGCCGCAGACGAGGCCTGGCAACTCACGGCTTTTCTCGTACGCGAACGCGGGTCGGACCCGATACACGAACCGCTGGATGCGGCCCGCGCGGCGAACGTGCGCCTGGACGCGCAAAGCGTTCCATCCGAGACCGGCGCGAGTCGGTCGCGCGGGACGATATGGATTGTGGGCTCAGCCTTCGCGCTGATGGGCCTACTGGGCTTGGCCGCCGGTTTCCTTTTGCAGCGCACGCGGCGTGAGGATGCGTGAGCCTCGGCGCCCCATAAAGCTTGACGCATCCCTGATGCGTGTGCTATAGTCCGCGCGACTCTGCGGAGACCCTCCCACGAGGTCCTTGTGCCAAGCGAAAACGAAAACCTGCTTGAGGTGCATCGCCTCAAGACCTACTTCTACACCCAGGACGGGGTCGTCAAGGCCGTCGACGGGGTAGATTTCAGCGTGCGACGAGGGGAGGTCCTCGGGCTGGTGGGCGAGTCCGGATGCGGCAAGAGCGTCACCTCGCTCTCGGTGCTGCGCCTGATCGGCCAGCCAGGCCGCATCGTTGAGGGCGAAATCATCTTCGACGGGCAGGATCTTCTGCGCTTGCCCGAGTCGGAAATGGTGCACGTACGCGGCAACCGCATTTCAATGATCTTTCAGCAACCCCAATCCGCGCTCAATCCGGTCTACCGCGTAGGCGGGCAAATCGCCGAAGTTCTTGAGATCCACAAGAACCTCAAGCGGGAAGCGGGCGCGCAGCGCGCCGTGGAACTCCTGCAAATGGTCGGCATCCCGGATGCCGACCAGCGCTCGATGGCCTTCCCGCATGAGCTCTCGGGCGGGATGGCGCAGCGCGTGATGATCGCCATGGCGCTGGCCTGCGCACCCGAGCTACTCATCGCCGATGAACCGACGACCGCGCTAGATGTCACCATCCAAGCGCAGATCCTCGACTTGATGCGTGATCTGCGTTCTAAGACGGATACGGCCATTGTGTTAATCACTCACGACCTGGGGGTGATCGCCGAAATGGCTGAGCGGGTGGCGGTGATGTATGCGGGCCGGGTGGTGGAAGAGGCAGAGGTGGAGACCCTCTTCGCGCATCCGCTGCACCCGTACACGCAGGGATTGATCGGGTCGATCCCGGTGTTGGGCGACGTCAAGAACCGCCTGGAAGTTATCCCGGGCACGGTGCCTAACTTGGTCGATTTGCCGCCGGGCTGCCGCTTTGCGCCGCGCTGTAAAGCGCGCCTGGCACACAAGCTGCAGGTCTGCAACCAGCTCGAGCCGGAGCTGCTGCCCGTTGCCCCTCAGCAAACCGTGCGCTGCTGGCTGTATCACGACAGCCCGCAGCATCGCGCACCCTTGGTCAGTTCCTCCGGCGCGCCCCGCGCGCGTGCGAGCTGAGGTCCGCAATGCCTGCCACCTCCTCCGCTCCGCTGATCGAAGTCCACGACCTGGTCAAGTACTTCCCAGTCCGCGCCGGGCTGCTGCAACGCGTCAGCGGGTGGGTGCAGGCCGTCGACCATGTCTCGTTCTCGGTCCAGGCGGGAGAGACACTCGGGCTGGTAGGCGAATCCGGCTGTGGTAAGACGACCGTTGGGCGGACGATTCTGCGCCTCGTCTCGGCCACCGGGGGGCGAGTGTTGTTCGAGGGCCAAGATGTTTTCGCGGCTTCAGGCGCGGACCTGAAGTTGCTGCGACGCGACATGCAGATCATCTTCCAGGACCCGTTTTCGTCGCTCGACCCGCGCATGCCGGTGGGAGAAAGCATCGGCGAGGGCCTGCTCATTCACGACGTCGGCAGCCGGGATGAACGCGATGACATCGTGTTCGAAATGCTGCGCAAGGTCGGGCTCGAGGAGTACCATGCCCGGCGCTATCCGCATGAGTTCTCGGGCGGCCAGCGGCAGCGCATCGGAATCGCACGGGCCTTGGCGCTACGCCCCAAGTTCATTGTGTGCGACGAACCCGTCTCGGCCCTGGACGTCTCGATCCAATCCCAAGTGATCAACTTGCTCAAGGACCTGCAGGCGGAATTCGGCCTGACCTATCTATTCATCGCGCACAACCTCTCGGTCGTCGAGCACATCTCCGACCGGGTGGCGGTGATGTACCTGGGCAAGGTGGTTGAAGTGGCCAGCCGCGAGGAACTTTATCGCAACCCGCTGCACCCCTATACCCAGGCTCTGATGTCGGCCATACCGGTGCCGGACCCGAAACTTAGGCGGGAACGAGTTATCCTCAAGGGCGATGTGCCCAGCCCGCTTAACCCGCCCACTGGCTGCCGCTTTCATCCGCGCTGCCCGGTGGCCATGGCCCATTGCGCTCAACAAGAACCGGCAGTCAAGGAAGTCAGCCCGCGTCATCACGTCGCCTGTTGGCGCGTCGAGTAAGTGCACCGGGCGCCGCCCCTCGACGATCGCAGCATGCTTCCTGCCTCACCCCGCCTGCATCCTCTAGTCCGCGCCAGCCTGTACTACGTGGCAGTCATCTTCGGCTCCCAACTGGTGGTGGGGACCCTGTTGGGCGTTGCGATCGTCGGCCTGACTCTCACCGGCGTGACGGGCTGGCTAGGCGAGGTGCTCGAGGGGCGCTTGCCGGCCTGGTTGCTCGCACTCTCCACGTGGTTGGAGTTGGGCGTTCTGGCGCTCGCAACCTGGGGCTTCTTGCGCTTCTTGGACCGCGCCGGCTGGCGAACGCTGCGCATGGTTCGCCAGGATTGGTTGGCGAGTACCCTCTCGGGCGTGGCGCTGGGCGCCCTGGCGATTGGCATGTTGACGGCGCTGTTTGCCATCGCCGGCTGGGCCCAATTCCATGGCGGCTGGACTCTCAACGGCCTGGCCGCGAACGCCGTCGTCTTGTTGCCCGCAGCGCTCGCCGAAGAAATCGCCTTTCGCGGCTACCTGCTCTCCCTGCTCGCTCGCTGGCGAGGCTGGTGGCTGGGGGCCGTGGGATCTTCGATTCTCTTCTCGTTAGCGCACCTGCTGAATCCGAGCTTGAATTTCGTCGCGCTGGTGAATATCGCTCTCGCCGGATTGGCTTTTGCCTTGGCCCTGCGCATCAGCAACAGCCTGTGGCTGCCCACCGCGTTCCACTTCATATGGAACTACCTCTTGGGGCCGGTATTCGGGCTTCCGGTGAGCGGCCTGACGGAATTCTCCGCCGGCGCAGTAGCCCAGGTGAGTGGTCCGCCGCTGTGGACGGGAGGCGCCTTCGGGCCGGAGGGCGGATTGGCGGCGACCCTGGCGCTGGTTGTGGTCTGCTTGGTGATACTGGCGTTCCATCACGCACGGCGCGCGAGGGGTGAGCAGCTCGCTAGCCCGTAATCCCCCATGTTACAATCCGCGCGCTGGCCGGCATGAATCGTCTGCCGAACGCGTGACGCCGGGCGCGCAAGACGGTGTGCGCTGCGGCGCGTGCGGCAAAGCCACTCGATGGGGCGTGGTGCAACGGCAGCACACCGGACTTTGAATCCGTGGATCTAGGTTCGAATCCTGGCGCCCCAGCCTCTGCCCTCTGGGCAGGATGCGTCACCCTGTCTCCCTCTGTTGTCCCCCGCATGCTTTTGTCGACTGCCAGTCCTCGTCGGGCTGCGCGGCCGATGTCGAGCGAGAGCCGGACTCTTCTGCGCGGAAAGGATCTACCATGAGGATTCGCGCCGTCGTGCTTGCCGCGGGCCTGGGCACCCGCATGAGGTCGGAGCGACCCAAGATGCTGCATCTGCTGGGCGGGCGTCCGCTGGTCCACTTTGCACTGGAGGCGGCGCATGAAGCCACCGGCGCGCTGCCCATCCTGGTGATCGGGCACGCTGCAGAGGCGCTGCGGGCCGAAGCGGGCGAGAAAGCCGAATGCATCATTCAGCCGGATCTCCTAGGAACGGCCGATGCCGTGCGCCGCGCCGAGCCGCTGCTGCGCGGGAGGGTCGACTTCGTTCTGGTCACCTATGGCGACATGCCGCTGCTCCAGTCCGCGTCGCTGCGCCGGCTTATCGAGAGTATGCAGGCTCATGGCGGGCCGCTGGGCATGCTCACCGGACGGGACCAGAATGCGCGCGGCTTCGGACGTATTGTGCGCGATGAGACGGGCGCCGTGCGGGCGGTTGTGGAAGAGAGCGAGGCCGACTCTCATC
Source organism: Chloroflexi bacterium RBG_16_64_43 (assembly GCA_001796965.1). Lineage (GTDB taxonomy): Bacteria > Chloroflexota > Anaerolineae > Anaerolineales > RBG-16-64-43 > RBG-16-64-43. The sequence continues at coordinate 5,019 of MGOA01000085.1, read as the reverse complement.
AGCGAGGACTATCCGAAATCAACCCCGGGGTGTACGTCGCGCGTGAGGCCTGGCTGTGGCCGTCTCTCGCGCAGGTTCGGCCTTCACCCAAAGGCGAGCTCTATCTGACCGACCTTGTAGAAATGGCCGCAGCCCAACCCGGCGGGGTGTTGGCCACTCCGATCGAAGATCCGAACGAGTGGATCGGGGTCAACACGCGCGTGCATCTGGCCGAGGCCGAGACCGCGCTGCGTGCACGCATCAATCGGCGTTGGATGGAAGCCGGTGTGACGATGATTGACCCGGCCACCACCTACATCCAGGGCGGGGTGGAGATCGGCGCCGACACGGTGCTGCTGCCAAACACGCGCCTGGAGGGCACCACGCACCTGGGGCGGGGCTGCCAGATCGGCCCCGACACCACGCTGCGCAACGCAATCCTGGGTGACCGGTGCCGGGTGGAGGTGGCCATCGTGGAGGGCGCAAGACTGGCCGACGAGGTGAGCGTGGGTCCCTTCGCTCATCTGCGCAAAGGAGCGGTGCTCGAGCGCGGCGTCCACATGGGCAACTTCGGCGAGGTCAAGGACTCAACCCTCGGTCCGGGGACGAAGATGGGCCACTTCAGCTACATCGGCGATGCGCACATCGGGGCCGAGGTCAATATCGGCGCCGGAACGATTACCTGCAACTTCGATGGGCAGAAGAAGAACGCGACCGAAATCGGGGAGGGGGCGTTCATTGGCAGCGATACGATGCTGGTCGCTCCGGTGAAGATCGGCCGCGGTGCGCGCACCGGCGCAGGGAGCGTCGTGACGCGCAATGTACCCGACCACACTCTGGCCGTGGGCATGCCGGCGCGTGCCATCCGCCGGCTTACCCCCGCGAAAGAATAGCCTGCGCCGACGGACGAGCCATGCCCAGCTTCCCCTGGACGACTGCGATCTTGCTGTACGCCTTCAACCTGCTCCTGGCCGCCGGCCGGGCGGCGATGGTCAATGCCCGGCGGACACTCCTCGAGCAATGGCGCGATGAGGGGCGACGCGGGGCTGGGCTGGCGCTGCGCCTGGCGAATGAGTCGACCCGCCTGATCGCCGCCTCGCGCGGCGCCCAAATGGTGTGCCGCGTGGCGGTTTGCCTTACGGCGGCGCAGGTCTTCTCGGGCCTGTGGCCCGTCGTCCTGCCCGGCCGCGACTTGACAGGTTGGGGTTGGCTGGTGGCGGTGCTGCTCCTGGCGGTGCTGATCGCGCTGGGCGAGGTGGTGGCGGAGGCGCTGGCACTGCGCGCGCCGGAGGCGGTCAGCCTAACGCTGGCCCCGCTGATCGGCCTGACCGAGATCATCTTCTGGCCGTTCACCTGGACCCTGCTGCGCGTCGGCGGCGGGCGCATTGGTCCGCGCGGCGTGCCGGCGGTGGTCACCGAGGAGGAGATCAAGACCCTGGTGGATGCGGGCGAGGAGGGCGGAGCCATCGAGGAAGAGGAGAAGGAGATGATCTACTCCATCTTCAAGCTCGGCGACACGTTAGTGCGCGAGGTGATGGTTCCGCGCATCGATATCCAGGCCGTCGAGGCGAAGATGCCGCTGCCGGCAGCGGTCGACATTGCCATTCGACACGGACATTCCCGCCTGCCGGTGTACGAGAACAGCGTCGACAACGTGATCGGTCTGGTCCATGTTAAGGACTTGCTGCGTGCAACGCGCGAAGAGCGCCCGGTGGCGCTGCGCGATATCTTGCGGCCGGTGCACTTTGTGCCGGAGGCCAAGAAGGCCGACGAACTCCTGGCGGAGCTCCAGTCGCAGCGCATTCACATGGCCGTGGTGGTGGATGAGTATGGCGGCACCGCGGGTGTGGTCACCATCGAAGACCTGCTGGAGGAAATCGTCGGAGAGATCCGCGACGAGTACGATGCAGCCGAGGAAGCAGCCATCGTTCGCACCGGAGAGGACGAGTATCTGCTCGACGCCGGGCTGAACATCAACGAGGTCAACGAGGAACTGGACGTCCACTTGACGGATGAGTTCGGCGATACGCTGGGCGGTCTGCTCTACGCTCAGTTGGGAAAAGTCCCCGAGCGCGGCGAGTCGGTGTGGGTAGAGGGCTTCCGCTGGATCGTCGAGCAAGTCGCGGGGCGCCGCATCCGTCGCGTACGCGCTGTGCGCTTGCCGCAGAGCCCGCTGCCCGAGTCGGAGGTGGAAGGTGAAGGCTGAGATACGCGAACAACTGACCCGGCGGGCGGCCGAGGCCCGCGCCCATGCCTATGCCCCGTACTCGGGCTATGCCGTGGGCGCGGCGCTCATGGCCGAGTCGGGGGTGGTCTTCAGCGGGGCGAACGTCGAGAACGCGGCCTACCCGACCGGTCTGTGTGCGGAACGAGTGGCGCTTTTCGCAGCTGTCGCAGCCGGCGAGCGGCGCTTCTCGGCGCTGGTGGTGCTGACCCGTGACGGCGGGACGCCCTGCGGTTCGTGCCGTCAGGCGCTGGCGGAATTCGGCCTTGAAACCGAAGTGGCCATCGTCGATGAGAGCGGCCACCCGAGCCTCGAGACCACCGTGGGCGGGTTGCTGCCGCATGCTTTCGGCGCCTCGAACCTGCGCGGGCGGTAGCCGCGCCCGCGTTAATCCGTGAGCCCTCGCGAACACGTCGTCCGCACTGAGGCCATCGTCCTGCGCCGCCGCAGTTGGGGCGAGGCCGACCGCATCCTCACCCTGTTCTCGCCGCAGCGTGGGAAGTTCCGCGCCAAGGCGGTCGGTATACGCAAACCGCGCTCGCGCAAGGCAGGCCACCTGGAGCTCTTCATGCGCAGCATGCTGCTCGTGGCGCATGGGCGCGAGCTGGATATCATCACCCAGGCCGAGACATTGTCCGCGTACCGCCCGCTGCGCGACGATCTGCTGCGATCTGCGGCAGCCTCCTACGCGGTTGAAATGCTCGACCGGTTTTCACCGGATGAAGCGGGCGGCCCGGCTGCGTACGCTTTATTGTGCGAGACGCTGGAGAGGCTGTGCGTGGTGCCCGCGCCGGATGTGGTGCTGCGCTACTATGATCTGCGGCTGCTGGAGATCATGGGCTATCGCCCGCAGCTGCACACGTGCGTGGTGGGCAAGGAAACCATCGTGGCGGAGAACCAGCACTTCAGCCCCGGCCTGGGCGGGGTGGTGTGCCCACGCTGCGCGAAAACGACCCCCGAATGCCTGCCCCTCTCGTTGCCTGCGCTCAAGGTGATGCGCCACCTGCAGCGCGAAGCGCTGGCGGCGGTTGTCGATCTCAGCATCCGCCCGGGGGTGTTGATCGAAGTAGAGATGCTGCTCCGCCAATACACGCAATTTCACCTCGAACGGCCGATTCGCTCGGCCGATTTTCTGCACGAGGTGGCGCAGCACCATCCTGCTTCGCCGACCTGATGACGACCGGCGCTCCCCCAAAACACGAAAGAGGTCCTTGGCCTCTTTCCTCACTTTGCTGTCGACACTTCTCGCGATGACACTGTCGGGGGACGCCATGGCGTGCCCCAACATGTCTGCCGCGCGCGGGAATCGTGCGCATGTCGCGCGCACACGGTCATCCGTAATGCATGCTATGCCCTCTTCCGGAGGTCCGGCTCGAAGCAAGCGCGCTTGTTATAATCCTTCGCAGCGCCGCTCTTCATCCTCCGCGCGCGCAAAGGATAACCACACTCAAGCATGGACGCCCCGACATTCCAGGACGTGATCCTCGCGCTGCAAGCGTATTGGGCCAAGCAAGGCTGCCTGCTCTGGCAGCCGGTCAACACCGAGGTCGGGGCCGGCACGATGAACCCGGCCACCTTCCTGCGCGTGCTCGGCCCCGAGCCTTGGCGAGTGGGTTACATGGAGCCCTCGGTGCGGCCGGCCGACGGCCGCTACGGCGAAAACCCGAACCGCCTCGGGCAGTTCTTTCAGTACCAGGTGATCCTCAAACCCGATCCGGGGAACCCGCTGGAACTCTTCCTGCAGAGTCTGGAAGCGCTCGGCGTCTCGTTGCGCGACAACGATGTGCGCTTCGTCGAAGATAACTGGGCAGCCCCGGCGCTTGGTGCGTGGGGGCTAGGCTGGGAGGTCTGGCTCAACGGCCAGGAGATCACTCAGTTCACCTACTTCCAGCAAGCAGGGGGCATCGAGCTCAAGGTTCCCTCGGTCGAAATCACCTACGGCATCGAGCGCATTCTCATGGCGCTGCAGCGCAGTACGCACTTTAAGGAGATCCGCTGGACGGGCGATCTCACCTACGGCGAGATGTTCCTGCAGAGCGAAGTTGAAAACAGCCGCTACAACTTCGAAGTGGCGGACGTCGAGCGACTGCGCGAGGTGTACACCCACTACGACGGCGAGGCACGCGCCGCGCTCGCCACCGGCTTGGTGCTACCGGCGCACAGCTACCTGCTCAAGTGCTCACACACGTTCAACGTCCTGGATGCGCGCGGCGCGGTCGGTGTCACCGAGCGGGCGCAATTCTTCGGACGCATGCGTGAGCTCGCGGCGCAGGTGGCGCAGGCGTACCTCGCTCAGCGCGAACAGGCCGGCTTTCCGCTCGTCGGCAAATTCCCCGTGGCGCGGTCCGCGCAAAGGTCCGCCGTGGAATTGGGAGCCGCGCCCAAGAAGCCTGCGCCATTCGTGCTCGAGGTCGGCGTGGAGGAATTACCTGCGGATGACCTTGAGACAGCGCAGCGTTGGATGCGCGAATCCTTCGAGCGCGATGTGCTGGCGGCCAACGATCTCGCGCACGGTGCCGTGCGCGTCGCCGCTACACCGCGCCGCCTCATCGTGCTGGTGGAGGAGCTCGCCCCGTCGAGCACGGAAAGCGAAAAGGTGGAGCGCGGCCCGCATGAGGCGGCCGCCTTCGATGCCCACGGCCAGCCCACGCCGGCGTTACTGGGATGGGCGCGCAAGATGGGCGTGCCGAACGGGTTGCTCAACCGCGATCTGCTAAGCGAGGTGGGCGGGAAGAGATACGTCACCTTCACGCGGCACGTGGGCGGACGCCCCGCTGCCGAGGTCTTGATCGAGGCGATGCCCCGTTGGTTGGACA
>MGOA01000084.1 GCA_001796965.1 Chloroflexi bacterium RBG_16_64_43 | reverse complement strand
GTGAGGCCGTCGAGCGGGCTGCCCAGGCAGTCTATTGTCAGGACGGCCAGTGTGCGATCCAGAAGCTCCTGGTGGGAGGCCGCGAAGTAAGACGACCCCACAAGGCCCACCTCTTCGCTGCCGAACCAGACGAGGTAGAGGTCATAAGGCAGTCGATTCCCCTCCGCCGTCAACCGGCGAGCCACTTCAAGTAAAACCGCAACGCCGGCCGCATCATCCATGGCCCCTGGCACGTTCGCGCTGTCGATCATCGCGCCCAGGATGACCGCCTGGCTTGGGTCGTTGCCGGGCAGATGCAGGATCAGGTTGCCGGATTCCCCAGGCATGAAAACATCCACATCCCAGCGCAGGCGGACAGCCTGCAGCCGGTCGAGCGCCTCCCACGACGCAAGGCCGGCCGGGCCCAGATCCTCCAGGCGTGCAAGGAGGATCGGCGGCCAGGGCTCGCTCGCAATGCGTGTGAAGGGACTACCCACTGCAGCTTGCGTGCCGTGGGATTCCCCGACAACATTGGAGAACTGCGTGATGAGCACAATGGCCGCCGGCTTTGCCTCCAGCAGCAGCCGCGCGTAACGCCCGGCGGCCTCGGCGCCTTGCACAACCGAGTCGATCAGGGCGAAATCGACGACCAGTATTTGGCCGTCAGCGCCGGCCGCCTCTAGTTTCTCAATGCGCTCCGTTCTATGAATCACAACCGGCGTCCCGCTGACTTCAGCCGGGTCCGGTGTTGAATCGCCGGCCCGACCGTCCGAATCGAAGAACAGCGCAGCCTCGTTTGTTCGGCGAGAGCAACAAATGGCGTCGGCGGTGATTTCAAGCTCGCCCGCGTCGAACTCGAGCCACAGCCGGCTCTCGTGAATGTGCGAACCGACCGGAAGCCGAAACGTTTCGCGGGTCACTTCCAGCGCCGGGCCGGTGGTTCCGGCGAGCGCCGCCAATTGGCCGGCCACGTAGTCTAGCGCCTGCGCCTCGCCCGGGCTGCCGGCCGTTCGCCAGCCGCGGTGTGCACCAAGCGAGGCCAACGCCCGGATGTCGTCGAGCATGCCGGCAACATCGGCCTCTCCTACCTGCGCGCTACCCTCGACCGGTGTTCGCGTCGGACCCACCGCCGCTGGCTGCAACTGAAGGTTGCACCCGCAGAGTGCGAGCACGCAAACGATGAAGAGCTTTCGAAAACGGCTGACCATGAAGCCCCAGTCTGAGTCTGCAGTGGACAAGACCATGTCCCTCCGACTCCATCCTGCGGAGAAGATTCGCATCCTGCAAATCTGCGAATCCCCTTAGGGCATCGCGCGCGCACCGCGTAGAAAGGGGGCTGCAGCGCAACAGCCAATCCCGCCCTGCTCCATCTCTCAGTTGGAGTTGAGCGTCACCATCATCACTGATGATGCGGGCAGCCGGCATATGAAGCGGCCCCGTCGAACGGCCGGGGCGTCGAGGTCGCGAACCCCGACCAATCCGGGGGTTTCGAGCGTGTTCGCCTCGAGCGGGTGGCGGGCCGACAGTAGCCGCGCACCTGTGGCCGCCCACGCACCACGGCCGTCGATCGTCACGCTCACTCGCGCTTCGCGCACCGGGTGCCGATTGAGAAGGGCAACGGTCATATGCCGGCTGCTCGCGTCCTTCGTGGCGGTGATATCGACGTAGGGAACCCGCTGGTGGGCGCTGATATTCGCGAGGCCTTGGTTATTGAAGCTCGGCCCGTGGGCGCTCGAGCGTAGCGCCAGTCGCTGCATGTCTCGATAGAGCAAGAAGGGAAAGTAGATTGCCGTCGGGATGGCACGATGCTCATCGGTGACAATGAGGGGCAGGACGTTGACGAGTTGCGCCAAGTTGGCGATGGCCAGGTCGCCGGCTGATCGATGGAACACGTTCAACATGCCCGCAACGTAGAGCGCATCGCGCAGCGTGTAAACCACACGGTGCATCGTCGGTGCGCCCTCCGGGGGCATGGGCCATACGTTCCACTCGTCCAGCGCCACGTGGATCGCAAGTCGTGGTGCGAGCGTGCGGATCTGGCGAGCCATGCGCGCGATGATCCTCTCGACGTCGAGCGGCGCAGCGCACAGCGTGTGATGCAGCGCATCCTCACTCAGCGGCGCGCCCCAGCCCTCCTTCTCCGGCTGATAGACATGGAACGAGAGAAAGTCAAAGGAGTCGGCGGCCGCTCGCAGCACTCGCTCGTTCCAAAGAGCGGCGGGGTCGTCGGGCGCATCGCTCAGCGGTCCATTCCCCACAGCCACAACTCGCAGGCTGGGGTCAACTTCGTGCATCGACGCGGCAAAGCTCTGAAGCCGCCCAACGTAGTCCTCCGCCGGGGCGTGGCCAATCTGCCATGGGCCCCACACCTCGTTGCCAATTCCCCACAGGCGCACGCGGTAGGGCGCCAGGTGACCGTTCGCAGCGCGCCGCTCCCCTTGGGGCGTAGTCAGCGGGTCGTTACAGTAGGCCACCCATTGCGCCGCCTCCTGGGCCGTGCCGGATCCATCGTTGACCACCAAGAAAGGCTCAGCACCCACATCGCGGCAAAACTGAACGAACTCGTCGGTCCCCACCTGATTGGATTCCGACACCTGCCACGCCTTGTCGAAGCGCGGCGGTCGTTGTCCGCGCGGGCCTATGCCGTCCTCCCAGTGATATCCGCTGGCGAAATTGCCGCCGGGGTAGCGGATGACCGGGGGGCGCAGTTCGCGGATCAAGCTGAGCGAGTCGGCCCGCAGGCGTTCCCCATTCTCGGTCCAAATGCCGCCGTAGACACAGCGCTCGAGGTGTTCCACAAAGTGGCCGTACACGCGTGGATCGATCTCGCCCGTGATCTCCTCGCTGCCTATCTCGGCCGAGGCCGCGAGCGGCCAGCGGATTCTGCGCCGCGGCTCACCGGCGCGGACACCGCTTGCTGCGGGCTTGCTCTCGCGCAGCGGCAGGGTGGCTGCGATTTCCCCCACCTCGCGCGTCACTGCGCGAATGCGCACCGTGCGCGGCCGGCTGGCCACCCCGCGCACCTCCACTCGCAGGTCCGCGCCCACTGGGAAGAGCAGCGGCGCGGCTTCGCTCAGCATCTGCGTAGTCATCGGCAGCCCGCCCACAGGAGTCACCGCGACCGCGGCTGCCGGCACCGGTGCGCCATCCACCTCGATGGCCAGGCTGTTTACGGTCGCCGGGGCAAAAGTGTTGCGCAAGTGAAATGCAAACCCCTGCTCGAGCTCCGTGAAGCTCCCCGGAACATACAGTTTGCGGACAAGGAATTCTGGAACAGCCACCAGGCACTCCCCCTTTCCGTCGCCCTTTGGCGCGGCGCGGCGCAGGATTAGGTCGTGGGTTGGTTCACGGGAGACCGCCGGCCCGTCGCCAGCAGCGGCAGAATGGCAAGGACGGTGGCGGCCGCAGCGACTTGAAAGATGATCGGCGTCGGGATGAAACCCGCGCGGCCGTCGATGACGGTCGGGATGCCGAACTGGGTCGAAAGCCATCCTCCCAAGAGCGGGCCAGGCACCATGGTGAAGGCCACTGAGAAGAGAATCACGTAGCCAGCGAACTGCCCGCGCTTGTCTTCCGGGAAGAGGTCCTTCGACCAGGCGCCGACTGCAATCATCCAGGCGGTGATGGGCGCCAGCCACAAGATGGCGGTGACTGCAAGCATCGGCAGCGAGCGCGCCAGCGAAAACAGGAAGAGCCCAAGCATTTCGGCGACCACGGTCGCGATGGCCAGCCGGCGGCGCCCCCATCGATCCACCAGCACCCCGACCGGGTAGGAGGCCAGGATCCCGCCCACCAGGATCGCGACGAAAATCAGCAGCGAGGCCTGGGCGGTGGGCAGCTTCAGGAAGTGATTGAGATAGATGATGAGGTAGGGGAAGAAGATCTGCTGGGCCACACCCCATAGCCCCATGGCCAGGAACACCATAAACAGGTCGCGGTTCTCACGCAAGCTTTGCCAGCGAAAGGTGCCCGCGATCTGGTCTGCGAATGAGCCGGCCGGCGGCCCCTTGGCGGGGTTCTCGCGCATCAACGCCCCGCCCACCATGCCGAAGACAATAACCACTCCGCCCAACAAGTAGAAGAACAGGTCGTAGCCCAGGGCCTGAATGAAGAGCCCGGCGCCGCCGTACACCACTAGCAGCGCCACCCAGGTCAGCAGCTGCACCACCCCGATCACGCGTCCGCGGTTCTTTTCGGTCGTGACATCGGCCACATAGGCATTGAAGGCCGCGTCGTTGGCGGTCGAGCCGCAAAAGGTCATCAGCGAGTCGAAAACGATGGCCATCGTGACGGCCAGACCCATCGGCCGCAGAATCGCCGCCGTGGGGTAGAGCGCGGTGAAGACGCCCCAGGCAACGTAGCCAACAACGATGTACGGTCGGCGTCCACCCCATCGGCTGCGGGTGCGGTCGCTAAGGGCGCCCATGAGAATGCTGGCCAGGGTGGCCGTGAGGGCGCTGGCCGCCACCATCCATGAGATCGGCCGCGGGTCGGGTGTGATCCGGTCGTACATGAATGTGTTGAAGAACTGGTTCTCAACCGACCAGGCAAGCTGACCGGAGAAACCCAGCAGGATCACGGCCACCCAGATGCGCTTGGAAAGCATGTTTGGCCTCCCGGATACCTAGGGCGTGTCCGACGACGCACGGACCGCTCGCTGGGTGCGATCTCGCGGGGCTTAAGCCTCTAGCGTCGGATGATCAGACTGATCACGCGCAGGATCGCTGCCAGCGCAACATACACTAGCGCCACGCCAATCAGGCAGAACTTCAGCAGCGCCAGGGCGCGCGCCACCTCCGGCAAAGGCGACTGCACACCGCCGAAGAGAATCGCCGCCAGGGCAATGTTCTCGAGGTAGTCGAACAACGCCGCCAGCCACATCTCCCACGCCAGCAGCACGCCCCCCGCCGCCAGCCCCGGCCACACGGCGCGAAAGGCTCGCGCCGCCCACACGCAGGCCGATCCGATGGTGACCGCATACAACAGAGGGAACAGGAAATCCAGCCCCAACCCGAATGCCGCGCGCAGCCGGGCGGCGCTATCCCAAGAAGCCAGAATTTGCTCGGCGGCCTCGGCGCTGCCCGCCAACTGAAGTGAGACGATCCCCTGGGGTGCAGCCGGCGTGATGGTCGGCGCACCGGTGAAATTGAAGACCAGCATGACCGCGACGGTGGCCGCAGCACCTGCGAGCCAAATCCAGAAGCGCCGGGTCGCGGGGACTCTCTCGAACGGATGTCGCAGCATGTTGACCTCTTACACTTCAATTCCCCGGGCAGTTGCAGCGGGGTAAGCGGCCCCTATCGCCAGCCGGCGAGCTACCACCGTGCGTGATGCTCCTCGGCAAACCCGATCAACCCCTGTAAGGAGATGCGTTCCCCACCATCGGCCACGATGTGTCCGTGGTAGCGTCCGAACATCTGGTGCACTTCGCTATGAATGACCAGAACATCACTGCGCGCCAGGCGCTCCTTGAATGGAGTGAATTCAAGATCCATCCGGCCATTCGCGGCTGAGAGATGCCATGGGCGCATGAAGTCCTGTGGATTGTAGTCGAAGCTCACCTGGTCCAGTTTGCGGATCCGTCCATCGAGGATGAGTGCATTCTCCGTCGCGGCGGATGTATCGCCAAAGCCATAGCCCAAGTTGAGGCCGACTTTGCGGCCGT
>MGOA01000083.1:4188-5510 GCA_001796965.1 Chloroflexi bacterium RBG_16_64_43 | reverse complement strand
CACGATCACTCAGGAATGACGAACTTCTCATCTTGGTCACCGTGATGCAGCATCGCAGCTTTGTTTGATCGTCGTCCCCGCGTGCACTGAGCGGGGACCCAGTGGTCAGTGCTCTTGATCTGCGCGTCGTCCCCCACATCGACGCGCAAGGACAAGTCAAACCTCCGATCACCTGCATTCCCGCCACGATCACGCGGGAATGACGAACGTGTCTCACGCGGCGCCAACGAGCCTACGGCCGTCCTCGGGATGCGGGTGAGGTTTGGATCGAGTTGCAGGATGTAGGGGGTTGGGGGAGCAGGGGAGCATTGCTCCCCTGCTCCCCCGCAATGGAACTCCACCCCCTCCCCATTAATGGGGAGGGGGTAGGGGGTGGGGTCATGCCGTCTCGAAGTGTTTAGAATAATAGAGCCCTGGATTCCCGCCACGACCACGCGGGAATGACGATCTTCTTTTCGTCGTCCTCATGAGGCAGCATCCCCGCTTTGTTTGACCGTCGTCCCCGCGTGCACTCAGCGGGGACCCAGTGGTCGGTGCTCTTGATCTGCGCGTCCTCACCCTCTCCGTCACGGGCCTTCATTGATCGAACTTCCGACCACCTCGATGCCCGCTACGATCACGCGGGGACGACGAGCTCCTCTTTGTGGTCCATGCGTGTGTGATGCGGGATGCCGTCGCCGCCGCGCTCACCACGTGTATCGCCCACAGTTTGGGAGCGAATGTCATGCGCAGCCGTGCATGCGTAATGCATGGTGTGCCCTCTCAAGAGAACCCTGTCGGGGCACGTCATAGCGTGCCCTAGGAACGAGGGCTGTATGAATCAAAAGGGCGCGGCTCAGCCGCGCCCTCTTGGATCGACCGTACCGTCACCGGCCTAAGCGCTTCTTCAGTTCCGCGGTCAGCGCCGGGACAAACTTGTGCATGTCGCTGACCACGCCAAAGCGCGCTAGACCAAAGATCGGCGCCTCGGGATCCTTGTTGATGGCCAGGATGTTTTTCGAGGTGCGCATGCCGGCCTGGTGCTGGATGGCGCCGGAGATGGCGCAGGCGATGTACAGGTCGGGCGAGACCACCTTGCCCGTCTGGCCCACCTGGTTGGCGTAAGGGATGTAGCCCGCATCGACTGCGGCGCGGCTCGCACCAACGGCGGCCTTGAGCACGCCCGCCAGCTCGCGTATGAGCGCGAAGCCTTGCTGCGCTTTCCACACTTCCTTCTGCTTCTCATCGGTGATCTCGGCCGGGGGCGTGATGGCCGCGTTGTTGGCCACTCCGCGTCCGCCGGAGACGATGATCTTGGCATCCGTCAGACTTACGCCGGCTTC
>MGOA01000083.1:0-4130 GCA_001796965.1 Chloroflexi bacterium RBG_16_64_43 | reverse complement strand
CGCCGATTGCACCTGGCTCGGGCTGCCGCTCTTGGCGGCGTCCGCCTCGGGCATCGGGAACGAGCGCGGTCGCAGCGAAATCACGTTCGTCTCGCCGCCGGTGAAGGTGACGACGCTGAACAGTTTGCCGGCATACACCGGCCGGGTGATGCGCAGCTTTCCGTCTTTGACCTCCAGCCCGGTGGCATCCGCCGCCGCGCCGCAGCCGAGCTCGGCCGAAACCATCGCCGCCAAATCGCGCCCGCGGGTACTGGCCGGGATGATCACGAGCTGAGGCGCTTTCTCCTTGGCCAGCTTGGCCACGGTCAGCCCGTAGGCTTCCGGCCGGAAATCGGCGAGCGTCGCGTCGTCGCCCCACATGGCCGCGTCGGCGCCGAAGTGGAAAGCCTCCACCGCCAGGGCCTGCGCGCCGGGGCCGAGGGCGAGCGCCACAACCGATCCGCCCAGGGGACCGGCCAGGGTTTTTGCCGCCGCAAGCGATTCCCACGAGGCCGAGAGGGCCTTGCCTTTGAACTGATCGATGTAGACCCAGATTTCTTTGCCCATCAGATCACCTTCTCCGCGATCAGTCTGTCGACGAGCGCCGCGGCGGTTTCTTCAGGCGTCTCGCCCTTGATCATTTCGCACACCACCTTGCGCGCCGGTGGGGCATACATCTCGGCCCAGCCTACGCGCGCGCCCTTCTCGCCTACCTGATCGGCGGCCACACCGATATCCGCCAGCGACCAAACCGGGATGGTGGTCTTGGAGGCCTTGCGAATGCCCATGAAGGAGGGATAGCGCGGCTCATTGATTTCCTTGACCACGCTGATCACCGCCGGCAGCGAACTCTCGACGACCTGGCGGCCCTCGTCCGTCATGCGTTGCACGCTCACGGCCTTCTCGGCCGGCTTCCACTCTGCGATGGCGGCGACGTAGGTCAGCGCCGGCCAGCCCAAGAGGCGCGCCACCTGGCCGGCCGTCAGGCCGGTGTCGGAGTCGATCGCCTGGCGGCCGAAGAAGACCGCGTCCACCTCGCCCGCCTTACGGATGGCGCCGGCCAGGACACGCGCCGTGCCCAGGCTGTCGCAGCCCTTGAGCGCCGGGTCGGAGACCAGAATGGCCTCGTCGCAACCCATCGCCAAAGCGGTCTTGAGCGCTTCCCGTGCCGTTTCGACGCCCATGCACACCGCGGTGACTTTGCCGCCGTGTTTCTCTTTGGTGCGCAGGGCTTCCTCGACGGCGAACTCGTCCCACGGGTTGACCACCAGCGGCGCATCGCCCCAGGTGACCTGCCCGCCATCGACGGCGATCTTGGCCGCCGAATCGGGCGTCTGTTTGATGCAGACGACTATGTTCAAAGTGGCCTCCTCTTATCGCGCGGTGTTGCGATGTTGGCTTCGAGTGCGGGTGGTTCTTCTGCGCTCCCTGCGCCGCACGCCGGGCGGCGAGGGTCACATTCCGGGTTGGTGGGCCGGCAGTTCGCAGCGCAGCGGGCGATCGCCGCGGTATCCAAGCGCGTAGCCGGCCTGCAGCAGCGTGTGGATCTCGCTCGTACCTTCGTAGATCGTCGCCCCGCGCGCGTTGCGCAGCAGGCGCTCGGCCTCGAACTCGTCGCTGTAGCCGTAGGCGCCGTGGATCTGCAGCGCCTGGTGAGCCGCCTCGAAGGCCGCCTCGGTGGCCGTCCACTTCGCGAGCGATGTCTCACGCGTATTGCGCAGACCCTGGTTCTTCATCCAACCGGCGCGCAAGTAAAGCAGACGGGCGATCTCGTACTGCTGCGCCATGCGCGCGATCTTCTCCTGGATGAGTTGATGGCGCGCGATCTCCTTGCCAAAGGTGCGCCGCTGGAGGGCATATTTTACGCTAAGCTCGAGCGCCGCGCGGATGAGCCCCGCCGCCCCGGCCGCCACGGTGTAGCGCCCATTGTCGAGGCACGACATCGCAATTGCGAAGCCCTCGCCCTCCTGCCCGATGCGGTTGGCCGCGGGCACGCGCACCTCTTCCAGGTGCACCCAGCCGGTGGAGCCTGCCCGCACCCCAAGCTTGCCGTGCAGGTCGCCGCGCGTCACACCCGGGCGGTCGGTCTCGACCAGGAAGGCCGAGAGCCCGTCGTGCGGGTCGGCCGCTCGTGGGTCGGTCCGAGCGAACCATAGCACGTGGTGCGCGCGGGTGGCGAGTGACATCCATATCTTTTCCCCGTTGAGGATGTACTCTTCGCCCTCGCGGCGGGCACTGGAGAGGATTGCGGCGGCATCCGAGCCCGCCCCCGGCTCCGTCAGGCCGAACGCGGCGATGCGCTCGCCGCGCGCCTGCGGTACAAGGAACGCCTGTTTCTGAGCGTCGCTCGCCCACTGCAGCAGGCCGAGCGAGTTGAGCCCCACGTGCACGCTCATCACCACGCGCAGCGAGGTGTCGACCGCCTCCAACTCCTCGCACGCAAGTCCCAGCGCGAGGTAATCCAGCCCTTGCCCCCCGTAGCGCGCGGGCAGGCAGATGCCCAAGAGCCCTTGGCCCGCCATGCGCGGCAGCATCGCCTCGGGCGGTTGCTGCTTGCGGTCGGCCTCTTTGATGAGCGGGGCCAGCTCGCCTTGCGCGAACTCGCGCACCGTCCGGCGCACCATCTCGTGCTCAGGGGAAAGGGCAAAATCCATTTGACCTCCGCAGGTGTGTGGCGCCGGAGATTCTACACGGCTCTGGAGCGGGGGATGCAGATGTGCTCTGGGGAGAGGGCAATGCCTTCAGGTTGACCCGCCACGGCCGAGCTGCGCACCGATACCCGTGGCGGGCGCTCAATGACCTGTGCGCTCTGCCAAAGCCCTCATGCGGAGGGCCTATGTCGGCGTCGGGTGAGGGTGTTGGATCGAGGCGAGGGGGGCCTCATCTCAAATGGGGATCAAGACTCGACTAGACACCGTAGCCCACGCCCTGCTCTTGGCCGGAGATGGGTTCAGACGGCTTCGATTCGCGCCGGGACAGTTCTGTGGACCTCGGGCGTCCAAGAGGCGCGAGCGGCTCTCAGGTAAACCCAGGCCAGCACGCCGAGCGGCAAGAGGACCACACCCTTCCAGGCCAAGGTGGTGCCGATCAGGCCAGGCAGGTAGCCGAGGAAAGCAAGCGCGAGGAGCGGCCACGGCAGTGGAAAGGCGAGCAGGAGCAGTGTGCTGTAGTACGGCATATACGGCGAGACGAGCATGGCTGTCGCGGCGAGGGCCAACAGCCGCTGCGGACGGCCGAGCGGCACGAGAAGCGCGGGAACGAACAGAGGCAGGGCGATCGGCCCGAGCGTTGCGTTCCACGGATGGTAGTTCGTGCTCTGGCTGAAGGGCACCAGGCGCTCAGCAAGCACCGCGGGCCAGTTGCCCCACGCGGCCAGGCTGAGGGCCACCAACGCGCCCGCCGCGGCGAGCGACTTAAGACGAGAGCCCGGTGTCCACCACCAAAGAGCGAGAACGGGGATGGCGACGACATGCGGTTTGATGGCCGCCAGGATGAGCGCCGCCGCGAGCAGAGGCCACGAGCGGCGGGTGTAGCCCAGAACGGCCAACAACAGCGCGATCAACGTCAGCCCGTCGATCTGCCCCCACCATAGCACCCACGACATCTGCGCCGAGAGAAGAAGCACGAATGGCTTGCCGCCCAGCGAGCGCGCGGCAAGCACGCCTGCGGCCAGGGTTAGGCCGAGCAAGAGCAGGTACCCCCAGCGTCCGGGAAGCACGGCCAAGGGAGCAACAAGCAGGCCAAGCCAGGGCGCCGAGTAAATACCGCGAGCCAGGTTGTAGTCGGCGAGATGCAGGGCGAACGATTGGTAGCCAAGGAAGTCCTGGCCCGGGCCAAGCGCGGCGTAGACCAGCCACAGGGCGACCGACAGCGAGGCGAGCAGGAGCGAACGAGGGAGTGCGCGCACGGCCTGTACCAGTCCCCCTTCGGCCGATGGAGCGCGGATCGCGCAGTGAGCTTTCTTCTATTGTATACCCGGCGGGCGTGCTCCGCTTGGCAGGAGAGTTCAGCTTGCGGCTCGCGCTTCCCACTCCTCGCGCAGAATCCCCATCACGACCAGATCCCACAGCTCATGGCCCACGCGCTGGGCCTGGCGCAGCACGCCCTCGCGCACGAAACCCGCCCGCTCGTAGCAGCGGATGGCGGGCGTG
>MGOA01000082.1:7358-16683 GCA_001796965.1 Chloroflexi bacterium RBG_16_64_43 | reverse complement strand
TGCAATGCGCGCCAGCGCAGCTTCATCAATAAGGAAGTTTTGGCCCAGCCCCTTCTTGAGGCGCAGGCCGGCGCGATGCAGCCTTCCGGCTAGGTCGAGAGGCGGAAATGCCGAGGCCATCAGCGGAGGGGCAGCGCGGCAACGTAGCGGATCGCGTCTTCGCTTGGGACTGGCGTGCGGAAGTAGAGCGTTGTGCGGCCCGGGGCCGAGCCGCCGAGCTCCAGGAAGGTTTCGTAGTCGGGGAAGGCCACGTCGATCCAATACTCGCTGCGAACGTTGCGGCCTGTGTCTTCAATGTGCGCCGGTCCGTAGCGGTCGACGTAGACCGGCCAACCTTGCATGAGGCGGTACCACGAGAGGACGACAGCTATGATGCCCAGATCGACATCTTTGCCGCTGGCCGTGTGAGGATAGCACCGACCAGGTTCACCGGCCGAGCCGCACGGCCAGTAGCCGGAGGCGTATACGGTGATCGAATGCCAGTAATCGAAGGTGCCGTCGGGGGTCGAGATGCTGCGAATAGTCACCTTGGTGCCGTAGCCCATCACTCGGTCGACCGGCGGTACGGCCACTCGTTCGCCCTCCGAGGTGCGGGCAGTTTCAACCCCATCTTCATAGCGCACGCGGATCGTGCTCTCCTGGATGCCGTAGACTCCCGGCGTCACCAGTTGCTGCGTCGCCAAGTCAAGCTCGGGCAAAAACAGGCGCTGCTCTCCGAAGGCTATCGGTTTCTGTTCGCGGATGAAGTCCTCGCGCACTCGCACGACCTGCAACTTGCCGTCTGCCGGTGCAGATTCACCTTCGGCCGGCCGGCTGTAGTCGAGATTCGTGAGAGCGACGCCGGCCTGCGCCAGGATCTCACCCACGGTCGGCGCCGCCGATTGGACGGTAAGTGTCTGCCCATCTACGCTGAGGCGGAACTCCCGCGCCGAACGGATGACGATGGCGATCGAGTCGGCGCCAGCGATGTCCGCCAGCGGGGCTGTGGTCGCAGGCTGGACTGAATCCGCCGGGTGTAAGGGGATTCCCAATTGCCAAAGCGCCTCGCCGACGGTTGGCCCGGCAGCTTGGTGTTCCATCGCGATTCCGTCGCGCATTATCAGCAGCGCATACTTCGGGGCAAGGCTCAGCCGCAGCGGCAGCTGCGCCAGGGGCGCCCGCGCGTCCACTTGCCTACCATCGGCCACCACAGCGTCTCCCGGGAGAAGATGGACCCCTGCCTGAAGGAGCAGGTTTGCCGGAATCGCCGGCTGGCCCTCGTGGGCCAGGATGGGCGCGGGACCATCTTCGGTCGCCACCTCGATCCACTGCCCGCGTCGAACACGGATCAGCATGCCGCGCGTGACGGGCGACTCGGGGGCCGGCTCGACAACGTCCTCCGGGTTCAACTCGATTCCGGCGTCACGCAGAGCGAGAGCCACCGTGCGCGCACGGGTCAACACGTTGCGCGTGACACCGTCGGCCTGCAGGCGCGCCGAGCCCAGCGTCAGGCCGTAGGCGGCAGCCGCTGCCAGAAAGAGTACCGCTCCGAATGCAAGGACAAGGCGTGTTTTCATAGTGGTGAGACAAGCGAGAGATGAGCCTGACCAGGAGCCCCGGCGGCACCCGGAAGCTCCTCCTTACCGTTGCTTCCTTCCGGACCTGGCGGGGTTCGAAGGTTTCCGCCGCGCCGGTCCCGGCCAGGCTCGCCGGTGATGGTAACTGATGGGATGGGGCATGTCAACGTCATCAGGGGAAAGGAGCGCTTACCGGCCGGCCTCGCGGTTGTGTCGCCGGAGAAATGGCCGCGGCAAGGGTTCATCGGGGCCGATCCGCCACAAGAAGTCAAAGAGCCGCCAGTGATGGCGGCCCTTTGCGCGCTGCGGCAACCTATCCTCGGCCGGCTTACGCCAGCACGGGGAGGAGGGATGCCGCAGCGCTAGGACTAAAACTTGTACTCATCGTGGGCATCACCTCCTCCTTTCTTGGGATAGCATGAGGAGGCGGGAAACTGCTCCCGCACGGCGAGTATGACACACTCCGGGTGACTTGTCAAAGGCGCTGGCTGAGGCATACCCGCGCACGCGAGGACGCCATGGGTGCGCGGTGCCTGGGCCGGGATCAGCATGGCTCTCCAAGCCGCGATGCATCGTGAGCCTTCCTCCGCGTGGAGCCGCGGGCGTTGGCTGTATAATCAGCCTGTAGCAGCAGATCCGGGCGACGGTTAGGCGAGGCTGCACCTGGCAATCTGTTCCCCTTCACCCTCTGGACAAGAGGCGCTAAGCGCGACGGCAAGGCAGGCGGCAACGCTGCCGAACCGTTTCGCGCGAAGACCGCCCGCTGCAACCGCCTCCGCGTGTTCGAGCGGCGACATCGGCGGCCCCCGTGCGAGTTCAATTCGCAGAGTCCAGGACGCTCCCGGGTTGAGCCCGCTGTGCGGGGCCCGCCCTCAACTTGAGCCGAATGCCGTTCGACCCAATGGGAAAGGGACTGGCCGCTTGAGCTTCACCCAATGCCATCCTTGCCGGCCGCAGCGATTCCCACGGATGAGGGTCGATGCAGTCGGTCGGCCGCCGGCCGGCACCGCGGTCCGCCGAACCCAGTTCCAAGCACCCGTGCAACTTGCCTCGCGTCGATTCGCTACACGAGTTGGTGGGGGTGGGCCATGAGAAGCAGCGGAAACCGTCCGGCGTTGCGTGTCGCCAGCTTGTACCTGATCGCCGGCCTCATTTGGATTGCCCTCACCGACCAGCTGCTTGCTCTCCTAGTGAGCGACCCTGAGCTGCTGACTCAGATACAGAGTGTCAAAGGCTGGGTGTTCGTCCTGGGCACGTCGGTGGCGTTCTTCTTACTGATGAAGCAAGAGTTCATCCGCGCCGAACGGGCGGAAGCGGAAGAACACAACGCGACCTCCCGCATGAGCGACATTATGGAAATGGTCGGCGAGGCCATCGTGGCCATCGACGACTCGCAGCGCATTGTCGTATTCAACAAGGGGGCGGAGAGGGTCTTCGGCTATTCAGCCCAGGAGGTGATCGGCCGTCCGCTCGACATCCTGCTTCCTGAAAGTACGGCCGATGCGCACCATACCTTGGTGGCAGCCTTTGCCCGCTCGCAAGACACCTCGCGCCGCATGGGCGAGCGGCAGCACATTCGTGCGCGCCACAAGGATGGAACGATCTTTCCGGCGGAGGCCTCCATCTCGAAATTCGGCCGGGCGGCGGATTTGTTGTTCGTCGTGATGCTCATCGACATTACCGAGCGGATGCGCGCTCAGCAGGCACTGCTCGACTCCGAGAAGCGCTACCGCATGCTGTTCGAGGACTTGCCCGTGGCGCTTTACCGCACCACCGCGGAGGGCACGATCCTGGATGCCAATAATGCCTTGGCGCAAATGCTTGGCTACCCGGACCGCGCGACGCTCTTGGCGGCCAGCGTCCCCGACCTGTTCGCGGACAGGCGCGACCGCGAACGGGAGATCGATCTGGCCTCCGAGAACCAGATTGTACGCAATCAAGAGGTCCTTCTGCGACGGCTTGACGGGTCTTCGATCTGGGTATTGGACCAATTCCGCGTCGCCGTCGACGAGAAGGGCAAAGCGGACTACTTCGAGGGCAGTATGGAAGACATCACCGAACGCAAACGCGCCGAGCAGAAGCTGCGCTTCCTCAGCACCCACGACTCACTGACCAGCCTTTACAACCGCTCGTTCTTCGAAGAAGAGGCTGCCCGCATGGCCCGCGGCCGCGAGCTGCCCATCAGCGTGGTCATGGTCGACATCGACGGCCTCAAGACAACCAACGACACCCAAGGCCACGAAGCGGGCGACGAGCTACTGCGGCGGACGGCCGACGTGTTGCGGGCGGCCTTCCGGGCCGAGGACGTCATCGCCCGCATCGGCGGAGACGAGTTTGCCGTTTTGCTGCCGGGTACCGATCCCGAGAGCGCCCGCCTGGCGCTCGATCGCGTGCGCATCGAGTTGCGCGCGCAAAACCTGGCCCACCCGGGCTCCGCGCTCGACATCTCTTTGGGAAGCGCCACGGCCGAGCGCGGCGAACGCCTCAACGATGCGCTCAAGCAGGCCGATGCCGAGATGTATCGCGAGAAGGCGGCGCGCCGCGGAGACGGACTCCACGCCCCTCCAGCCGGTTGACGTAGGCCAAGCCGAAGACCATGCCGTCTGCCCGCCGCTCCGCTGCTTCATCGCCGCCGGCTGCTGCCTCAGCATCCGAGATCGCGCGCCTGGAGCTTATGCCGCTGCCCAGCGTCATTGTCAACAGCGCGGGACTCGTCGTTGCCGGCAATCGCAAATGGTTCGAATTGCTCCGTTCGCCGCAGGAAGGGGTAACGCGCGGGTCAGTCGCCGAACATGCCGATGCCGCATATCAGGCGGCGTTCGGCCCCTTGCTTGGCGAGCTCGTCGCCGCGGGCGCCGTTCACCAACATCTGGTGGAAATACAACGGCCGGATGGTGCGTCGCTGAGCCTCCTGGCGGAGGGCGAGCTGCTGGCCGGGCCCGAACGCGGCGGGGTTCGCGCCACGCTCGTATTCTTCGATGTAACCGCGCGGATCGAGTCCGAGCGTGCGCTGCGCGAAAGTGAGCGCTGGTTTCGTCTGTTGGCCGAGCACGTCCCCGAAGCGATTTTCGTCCACGACCTTGAGGGAAAGATCCTCGAGGCGAACCCGCAGGCCTGCACCATCTTGGGGTACTCGCGTGAGGAATTGCTGACGCGGCGGATCGCGGACATTGAGACCGACTACGACGAGCAGACCATGCGCGAGATGTGGCGGGAGGTCTTCGAAAGCGGACCGCGCACGCTTTCGGGAACCCATCGCCGCAAGGACGGCACCCACCTGCCGGTCGAGATCCGCTTGGCCGCGTTTCGTCTCGAGAAACACGATTCGATATTGGCTGTCACCCGCGACGTCAGCGACCGTAAGCGAGCCGAGGACAGCCTGGTGGCAACGAGCGATGTTCTGCAAGCGTTGATCCAGGCCTCACCCTTGGCGGTGCTGGCCCTCGACCGGCAGGCGCGCGTTACGCTGTGGAACCCAGCCGCCGAGCGCATCTTTGGCTGGAGTGAAAGCGAAGTGCTGGGGAACCTCGTCCCCATTGTCCAGCCTGGCAAGGAGGCCGAGTTCCAGAGGCTGCTCGATCGCGTACTGGCCGGCGAGCATCTGACGGGGATCACCTTGCAGCGCGTGCGCAAAGATGGACGGCCCATCGAAATCAGCCTCTCGACGGCCCCCTTGCGCGATGCCGGGAACGCCGTCACCGGTACGATGGCCCTGATCGACGACATCACCGAACGGCGCAAAGCGGAGGCGGCGCTGCGCGAAAGCGAAGCCCGCTACCGCACGCTGTTTGACGACTCCCCGATTGCATTGTGGGAGGAGGATTTCTCGGAGGTCCGCACCTACCTCGACCGGCTGCGCCTCTCGGGCATCCATGATGTCCGCTCGTACCTTGAGCGACATCCAGAGGTCGTGACCCACGCCTTGACATTGGTCAAAGTCCTGGATCTCAACCGCCGCGCGCTGGAGTTCTATCCCACCCACCTCAAAGAGTCGCTGCTTGGCAGCCTGGACCGCATCCTCGGGCCTGCCAGCCTCGATATCTTCAGGGAGCAGTTGGTGGCCTTGGCCGAGGGCGAGCGCACGATGGAGCGCGAATTCCTCAGCACCGGTCCCAATGGCGCGGCGCGCTTGCTGCATATGCATCTGACCGTCGCCGCGGGCAGCGATGCCAGCCTGCAACGTGTGCTTGTCTCGTATATCGACACCACCGAGCGCCATCACGCCGAAACGGCCATTCGTGACCAGACGGCCCTCTCGGAGGCGCTGCGCGATGCGGCGGCCGTGCTGACCAGCACTCTCAATCGGGATGAGGTCATGGAGCGCGTGCTGGGTGAAATCGGGCGGGTGGTGCCTCACGACGCAGCCGACATCATGCTGATCGAGGGCGGGCAGGCCCAGGTCGTGCGCATGCGCGGCTTCCGCGAAAGCGTCTTGACCGATCTCTCGGGAACGCGGCGCTTGAAGATCAGCGAGGCACCCCACTTGCGCCACCAGGTCCAAACCGGGCTGCCAATCTCGATCCCCGATGTGCATGCCTACCCGGGTTGGCCTCAGTCTCCCGAGACCGAATGGATTCGCGCGTATGCCGGGGCACCGATTCTGGTCAAGGGCGAGGTCATCGGATTCATCAACGTGGCCAGCGCCAACCCCAATTCCTTCACTCAAACCCACGCGGACCGCCTCCAGGTGTTCGCCTCGCAGACGTCCGTGGCGCTCGAGAATGCACGATTGTTCGAAGAATCGCGCAAGCGTGCAGAGGAACTGGCCGCGCTGGCCGAGGTGTCTTCTGCGCTGCGCACGGCGCCGGCACGGGCCGAGATGGTGCCGATTATTCTCGACAAGCTGACCTCCCTGCTCCAGGCGCGAGGCGTGGCGCTGGCCATGCGCGATCGGAATTCCGGCGAAACCGTCGTCGAGCTCGCCCGCGGCCTGTGGTCGCCCATCTCCTCCACACGCCTGCGCCCTGGCGAAGGCATCATCGGGCGGGTCATCCAGATGGGCCAGCCAATGATCACCAACGATATGGGGACACTGGCCGGATACTCCTGGCCTCCCGGGTTGGGGGCAACACCCAGGGCCCTGGCTGCCATCCCGCTTGTGGCCCAGGGATCAACCATTGGCGCTCTGTGGGCCGGGAACGACGATGGCTTCTCGGAATCGCAGGTACGCATTCTCATCGCCGTGGGCGACATTGCTGCGAACGCGATTCACCGCGCGACGCTTCACGAGCAGACAGAACAGCGCCTGCAGCGGCTGATGGCACTGCATTCGATCGAGATGGCCATCAGCGCCTCAACCGACTTGCGCGTGAGCTTGGATATCCTGCTCAACCAGGTAACGACCATTTTGGGTGTGAGCGCCGCCGACGTCTTGTTGCTAGATTCTCACAGTCAGAGCCTGCACTACGCCGCAGGCAATGGGTTCCGCGCGGGCAACCTGACGAAGACCCGGGTGCGGCTGGGCGAGGGTCTGGCCGGGCGGGCCGTGATCGATCGCACTTTGGTGCATGTGGCCGATTTGAATGCCAAGGATTCGCCCTCCGACGGCTTGCGGCGATTCACTCGCGCCGCGCTCATCGTGGGTGAGGGCTTCCAATCGTACTTTGCTGTGCCGCTGGTCTCCAAAGGCCAGGCGCTGGGTGTTCTTGAGATCTTCCACCGCGCCGCGCTCGACCCCGATCCGGAATGGTTGGAGTTTCTGCAGACCCTTGCCGGCCAGGCCGCCTTGGCGCTCGACAACGCGGCCCTGTTCGAAAAGCTGCAGCGCACGAACGTCGACCTCGTGCTGGCCTACGATGCCACATTGGAGGGATGGTCGAAAGCACTGGATTTGCGCGACCGCGAAACGGAAGGCCACACGCAGCGTGTCACCGAACTGGCCATGCGTCTCTCACGCGCCATGGGTGTCAGCGAGCGCCAGTTGGAGCAGATCCGCCGCGGCGCACTCATTCACGACATCGGCAAGATGGGCATACCCGACAGCATCCTGCTCAAGCCCGGGCCGCTGGCCGAGGATGAATGGGCCATCATGCGCCGCCACCCAACTCTGGCCTACGATTTCCTTTCCTCGATTGCCTTCCTGCGCCAAGCGCTCGATATCCCCTACGGCCACCACGAGCGCTGGGATGGCAGCGGATACCCGCGCATGCTAAAAGGCGATCAGATCCCGCTGGCCGCCCGCATATTCGCGGTAGTTGACGTTTATGATGCGCTCTGCTCCGACCGGCCCTACCGGCCGGCATGGCCGGAAGCCAAAGCCCGCGAGTACATTCGCGAACAATCCGCCAAGTATTTCGACCCCAAGGTAGTTGACGCCTTCCTCGGTCTCAAACTCTAGGACGGGCCTTCGGCCGACAACCTCCCTGCGCAACCCGCCGCTCCCGGCGATCGAGGGCGCGCGCCGAGGCCAACCGTGCCCGACTTGACCTGCACGCCATTCCCGACATACAATCTGAAGGAATGCAAGCGAGTGGCTTGTTGGATGTCGGATCGCATCTAGAGGCAGAGTGCGGGAGGGTCATTCGCAGCCTTGCCCGGAAGGGGGGTGAGATCAAGTGACGATGAGAATCGAAGAGTTCAATGAGTTGCTGCGCTCCGAGAAAGAGACCGGCATGCTGGTGGAATCCCTGCGTTCGCTCGGTTCGCTTGAGGATCCGCGTGAGGTGGTGAAAGCCACGAGGGAGCCTCAGGGCCAGTGGTTTGGCTGGTGGTAGGCGCGCGAGTCGATTCGGAAGACAGAGACTCGCAATTGTGGTGACCGATTAATGCAGCGCGCCGGCCGGCGCGCTGCACGCGTCTCAGGTCAATCGAGTCGGACTTCGCATTGCGCTCAAGCGATGATAGGATTGACGGGGCCAATCCGCGCTCGGACGCCGTCCCGGCTCAGGGAGCATCGATGAATCTGGCCACTCTGCGCGACCTTGTGCTCGACTTGCCCGAAGTCCACGACTGGCCAGAGCTGCGCGAGTTCTACGAGTACGGGCTCTCGATTCCTCGCGGTGACTGGGAGTGGCCGCTGCTCGCCTGCCGAGCGGTCGGAGGCGACATCGAGCGTGCGGCTCCGGTCGCGGCGGGCCTCACGTGCATGCAACTCAGCATTACGCTGGTTGATGACATGCTCGATCACGACCCGCGCGGGCTGCATTTGCGCATTGGCGAAGGGCAGACGGCCAACATTGCCTTCGCGCTGCAGGCGGCGGCCTACCGCCTGGTGCACCGATCGGCCCTCGAGCTTGCCGTGAAGCTGGCGGTGAGCGCCTGCCTGGCGCGCATGGCCCTGGGGACGGCTTTCGGCCAACATCTCGACGTTCAGAATCTGGAAGGCGAAGAGAACTATTGGCGGGTCCTGCGCGCCAAGAGCGCCCCATTCTACGGATCGGGCATGGAAATGGGCGCATTGGCCGGCGGCGCGTCCGATGAGACCGCCGCTTCGCTGGGAGAATTCGGCATGCTCAACGGGGAGATCATCCAGATCTATGACGACCTGACCGACGCGCTGCAGTCGCCGGCCAATCCAGATTGGCTGGAGAAGCGGCCCAACCTCGCAATCCTGTTTGCCGCCACCGCCGGCCACTCACAACGGAATCGATTTCGCGAGTTGCAGGATAGAGCCAACGCCGCCGAGGCACTAGCTGAAGCTCAAGCGATTCTGATTAAGTCGGGCGCCGTCGGCTACTGTGCGTATCACGTGATCCGACGCGTCCAGGCGGCACGCGCGTCGCTTGACCAGACGACCCTCATTGACCGCGGCCCGCTGCTTGCGATTCTCG
>MGOA01000082.1:0-7321 GCA_001796965.1 Chloroflexi bacterium RBG_16_64_43 | reverse complement strand
GAACTCGAAATGACCCCCACATGAAGCCACGATCCCCCAACCATCCCGCATTCATGATCGCGCTGCAGCTCGCTGCCGCCACCTCGGTTCTCGGTATCTGCGTCTTCTACGCGATTTCTGCAGGATTCGTTGTGCCGTACCCTGGTCTGGTGATGGGCCCGGATTGGATAGTTGCATCCGTGCCGCCGTGCAGCGCCCGCGAGGAGTGGTGCGCCCACAATGCACAGCAGATACAGGTGGGGGATCAAATACTCTCCATTGGCTCGCTCACCCACCAGGAATTCATCGACCAAAGGACGACCCCTCCCTTCTGGGGCTACGCCGTGGGTGAGGCGGCCGAGCTGCGGATTCTGCGGAATGGCCGAGAGCAGACTGTCCGCTGGGTGCTGCTTGGCCCCACCGCGCAGCAACGGGCGAACCGGCTGAGCGGCATCTTCATCTTCCTGCCCTTCTGGTTGGTTGGCACTGGGGTGCTTTTCTTGGTGCGGCCGCACGACGAGCGCTGGCGGTTGTTGATCGTCTTCAACTTCGTAACAGCGATCTGGGCGACCACCGGAGTCGTCTCGTATCTAGCCGTAGCCCGCGCATCACAAGTATTGCACGCGGCATCTTGGATCATGGCGCCGGTATATCTGCACTTGCACTCAATTGTCCCAAGCCCGATCCGGGCCAGGTTCTCATTGCGGGCGGCGCTGCCCGCGATCTACGCGCTCGCCATACTGCTCGCCGTGGCGGAGCTTTTCCGGCTTCTGCCAGGTTCCGCCTATGGGTTGGCCCTCGTGCTGGCGGTCGGCGGCTGCCTTGGCATCCTTCTCTACCGCATCGTGCGCCACCCACCGCCTGGCGACCGCCCGGCACTTGCGCTGATGCTAACCGGCATCCTCCTCGGCATGTTGCCCGGCCTAGTCGTGGCCATCATTCCCAACCTACTCGGGTCCTCGACCTACCAGAGCGTCGGGCCAGAACTCGCCGTGTTTGCCATTCCGGTGCTGCCCGCTTTCTATACCTATGCCATCTACAAGCGCCAGCTCGGAAATCTGGAAGTGCGCGCCAACCGCATCCTGATCGAGTACAGCTTCCTGCTGCTCTACGTCACCGGTTTCTCGATGGTGTTCGCCATTGGTAGCACGCTGCTCGGCCTTCCGCCACAGTCGGTCACCTTTAGCGCGGTGCTCTCGATCGCCTTCTTCCTGCTCGCCATTCCGATGCGGGCCGAGTTCCGTCGGCTCGCCGATCGGCTCGCCTACGGGACACGCTATCGGCCGGATGATCTGGTGCGGCGTTTTGCGGATCGCATCCCCTACGCGTTGGATCGCGGCTCACTGCTCGCTCTGTTGCGCGAAGAACTGCTGCCGGCGCTGCTCGTTCGCCAGTGGGCGCTGCTCACGGTGGAAGAGAAAGCGACCACCGTGCGCGGCAGCCTGGGGGTTAACCTCAATCCCAAATTCTCGCCCGCGGTGGTCGATCCGTTGGTGGCGGTGAGCGGCATCTATCATCCGCCGAGTGACAACCTGCCCCCGCCCTTCGAATGGGTGCGCCTGGCGGTTGCTTTGCGAGCCGGCGAGAAGCTGGTCGGCGTGTGGCTCCTAGGACGGCGAGACCCAGACGATTTCTATCCGCATGCCGACGTTGCCCTGCTTCAGACGCTGGCCAATCAACTGGCCCCGGCAATCGAAACGGTGCGCCTGCTTGAGGAAACCGCCCAACGTGCCGACGAGTTTGCCGCGCTGTACGAGACAGCGCGCGACCTGGCCTCCGACAAAGACGTGGATACGCTGCTGGGGACGATCACCGATCGAGCGATCTCGCTGCTGCACGCCGAGTGCGGTGCCGTCTATCTCTACGACCAGGCCCGCAACGATTTGGCGCTCGCGACAAG
Organism: Chloroflexi bacterium RBG_16_64_43; assembly: GCA_001796965.1. Classification (GTDB taxonomy): domain Bacteria; phylum Chloroflexota; class Anaerolineae; order Anaerolineales; family RBG-16-64-43; genus RBG-16-64-43. Next base: position 5,442 of record MGOA01000082.1, on the reverse strand, counting down.
CCGCGGCGTGGACCTGGGCCCGGCCGCGCGCATCCCGCTGGGCCAGGGCACGGCCGGGCGGGTGGCCGAGCAACGAATGCCGGCCATCATCGACGACTACACCCGCGACGCGAGCGCACTTCCGGCACTGCTCGCCGCGGGGATCCGTGCCATGGTCCAGGTTCCAATGGTGGACGCCGGGGAGTTGATCGGCGTGCTGGGCGTAGCGCACCTGGGTAGCACTGCCGTGCGCTTCAGCGAAGAGGATGTGCGTCTGCTGACGTTGTTTGCTACGCGCACGGCCAGCGCGGTGCGCAATGCCCGCTTGATCATCGAAACGCGAACGCGCGCGGAGCAGATGGAGTTGCTCTACGACGCGGGGCTGGCGCTCAACAGCGTGCTCGAGCCGCGCGCCCAACTTCAAATCCTCTTCGAAAAGGCGATGCATTCGCTGCATGCCGAACGGGCGGAGTATTTCACCTACGACCCAGCCAACGACGAGATGCACCCGGACCTCGCCATTGGCTTCAGCCCGTCCGCCCTGGCCGAGTGGAAAGGGCTTCACGCTCGCCTGGGCGAAGCGGCGCACATGGCGGCCAAAGTGGCCAGCGACCGAAAGCCGCTGCGCCTCGGTGACGTGCGCGGCGTGCCGGGTTGGCGCAGCGTGGATAGCGAGGTCCAATGCGGGATGTGGGTGCCGATCGAACGCGAAGGGCACCTGCGCGGCGTGCTGGGAGTGCTCTCGACTCGCCCGGAGGCCTTCTCCGCCCAAGACGAGCGGTTGTTAACGCTGTTTGCCAACCAGGCGGCGGTGGCGCTCGAGAATGCCCGGCTCTTCGCTGAGACCGAACTGCGATTGCAGCGTCTGAGCGCCTCGCGCAGCATCGATGCGGCTATCAGTTCGAGCCTAGATATGCGCGTGACGCTGAATGTCCTACTCGACCAGGTGACCACGCAACTCGGTATTCACGCCGCCGACGTGCTGCTGCTCAACCCGCATACGCAAACGCTCGAATTCGCTGCGGGGCGCGGCTTTCGCTCCTCGGCCCTGCAGCGAACGCGCCTGCGCCTGGGGGCAGGGTACGCCGGCCGCGCCGCGCTCGAGCGGCGGAGGGTCACCATCACTAATCTGCATGAGGCGGCTGGCGAAATGCAGCGCGCGCCTCTGCTCATCGCGGAGGGCTTCGTAACCTACTTCGGCGTTCCGCTTATTGCGAAGGGCCAAGTCAAGGGCGTCCTCGAGATTCTTCACCGCTCCCCGCTGGTACCCGATAGCGAGTGGTTCGAATTCCTGGAGACCTTGGCTGGGCAGGCAGCCATCGCTATCGACAACGGCTCGCTGTTCGACAGCCTGCAGCGATCGAACCTCGAACTGACTCTGGCCTACGATACAACGCTGGAAGGCTGGTCGCGCGCAATCGACTTGCGCGACCGCGAACCCGAAGGGCACACGGAGCGGGTCACCGAAGCCACCCTGCGCCTCGGGCGGGCCATGGGCATGAGTGAGGAAGAACTGGTGCACGTCCGGCGGGGCGCGTTGTTGCACGATGTAGGCAAGATGGGCATCCCCGACAGCATCCTGCTCAAGCCCGGCCCGTTGACCGAGCGCGAGTGGATCGTGATGCGACGCCACCCGATCGTCGCCTACGAACTGCTCTCTCCGATCGAGTTCCTGCGGCCGGCCATCGATATTCCATACTGCCACCATGAAAAGTGGGACGGCAGCGGCTACCCGCGTGCCCTCAACCATGAACAGATCCCGCTCGCCGCGCGCGTCTTCTCCATTGTGGATGTGTGGGACTCGTTGCGCTCGGACCGCCCTTACCGGGATGCCTGGGCGGAGGAGCGAACCCGGGCCCACGTGTGGGACGAAGCCGGCAAGCACTTCGACCCTAACGTGGTTGAGGTTTTCCTGGAGGTCGTGATCGGTTGAGCCAGGGGGCGCAATGCTGAGGCGGGTATTCTTTGCGCTGCGCTACCTGGGTCGCCCGCGGTGGGATACCGGCCGTCCGCCGCCGGAGGTGGTGGCCTGCGCCGCTGGGCGGCCGGCCGGGCGAGCCCTCGATATTGGTTGCGGCACGGGGGCCAGCGCCGTTCATCTTGCGGGCGCGGGCTGGAAGGTGACCGGCATCGACTTCATTCCGTTGGCCATCACCCGCGCCCGACGCCGTGCCCGGACGGCCGGGGTCGAGGTGGATTTTCGGGTCGGGTCGGTGCCGGAATTCGCGGGCATCCATGGACCGTTCGATCTGGCCCTGGATGTCGGCTGCTTGCATACCTTAGATGGCACGGCACGGCCAAGGTACCGCGCGGCCCTTGCTCGGCTGCTCGCTCCCGGGGCGGTCCTCTTGATCTTCGCGTTCACCTCACCTCGCGCCCCAGGCATCCCGCCCGGTACGCTTGAGCGATTGTTGGCCGGGGACTTTCGCCTGGCCGAGCGGCGCATCGACGGGGACGGGCATGCGGCGTGGTACACCTTCACCCGTGAGGTCTCGCCCGGTGAGAAGGCATGACCTCCATCCTTCTTCTCTTCCTCGATGGCGTCGGTCTCGGCCCCTCAGATCCGCACACCAATCCGTTCGCCCACGCAAGGCTGCCCAGGCTGGAATTCCTGCTAAGCGGCCGCACGCTGTCTGCGGATCTCGGCCCCTTCTCAAGTGAGACATGCACCTTCGTACGCACCGATGCCACCCTGGGAGTGGCGGGCCGGCCGCAGTCGGCCACTGGCCAGGCAACCCTGCTGACCGGGGTCAACGTTGCGCGCGAGATCGGTGAGCATTACGGTCCTAAGCCCAACCAAGCCATCCGCGACATCGTGCATCGTCACAATCTTCTGGCCGAATTGCGCCATGCGGGCCGGCGCGCGGCGCTGCTGAATGCCTACCCGCCGCGGTATTTTGCCGGCATACGGTCTGGGCTGCGGCTGCTCTCGGTCATTCCCTTCGCTTTCTTCGACGCCGGCTTGCCGATCCCGGAGGAGGGCGACTTGCGCGAAGGGCGGGCGTTGTCGGCGGATTTCACAGGCATTGGTTGGCATCAGCGACTGGGATACAGTGACACTCCGGTGCACACGCCGCGCGAAGCCGGCGCGACTCTGGCCGGCCTCGCCTGTGCCCAGGATTTCTCGGTGTTCGACGGTTGGCTGACCGACTACGCCGGCCATGGCGGCGACATGCAGGCCAGCCTTGAGGTGTTGCAGGTGCTCGACACGGTGGTGGGCGAATTACACGCGGCGGGAGAGAAGGACGGTCTGCTGACCGTGATTACTTCCGATCACGGAAACCTCGAGGACCTGCGCGAGCGCGGGCACACGATCAATCCAGTGCCGACATTGATTCTCGGACCGCGCCAGCTGCGCGAGGAGGTGGCCGGACACATGGCCGATCTCACGGGCCTGGCGCCCGCCGTGCGCAGGATCCTGCTTTAAGGTGCCGCTGGGGTCTCTCGAGCCAGGCGGCTAAGCTCAATGGAGACCCAGCCGCCTTAGCGCCGCCGCCGCCGCTTCCTGCGCTGCGGCGTTCTTGCTGCGACCAAGCCCGCTGCCATAGAGTTCGCCGCCGATGAGCACTTCCACGGTGAACTCGCGTGAATGATGCGGACCGCTTTCGGTCACGGTGCGGTACTGCGGCGTCTGCGTAAGTTCCGACTGCGCCCATTCTTGAAGGCGGCTCTTGGCATCCGTAGCAATTTCCTCGCGATTGAGCGCGGCGAACACGCTCTCGAACATCGGCTCGGCGAACTGGCGCGCCGCCGCCTCGCCGCGATCAAGATAGAGTGCCCCCGTCAAGGCCTCAAAAGCGCCGCACAGGAGCAGTGGACGTGAGCGCCCTCCGGATTCCTCCTCGCCCCGGCCCAATCGCAGGTAAGACCCCAACCCCAGGCTCCGGGCAAACTCGGCCAGAGTCTCGGTCCGCACCAACGCCGAGCGCAGGCGAGTCAGCTCCCCCTCGGCGGCCTGCGGGTAACGCGCATAGAGCCAGGAGCCGCTGAGAAAGTCGAGTACAGCATCGCCAAGGAACTCGAGACGTTCGTTGTCCTCATCGGTCTCCGAGTGTTCGTTGACATACGAATGATGGGTGAGCGCGCGCTCCAGCAGAGCCTGATTATCGAAGCGCAACCCGGTGCGCCGCTCGAACTCCTCGTGAATGGACGACATTTTTCCTCCCGCCCCCCTCGGGTGAATCCTGCATCTCGCGCGTCTAGTCAGTGTACTCCTTGAAGACGAGCACCGCGTTGTGCCCTCCAAAGCCAAATGCGTTGCTCACGGCCACACGCACCGAACACCGGCGAGCCTGATTGGGAACATAGTCGAGATCGCACTCGGGGTCCGGGGTGCGGTAGTTGATTGTCGGCGGGATCATTCCGGCGCGGATCGCCTGGACGCAGAATATGGCTTCCAGCGCGCCAGTGGCGCCCATCATGTGCCCAGTCATCGATTTGGTCGAGGAGACCGGAATGCGCGCCGCCTCCCCACCCAAAGCCGCCTTCAAGGCGCGCGTCTCGGAGGCATCGTTCAGCGGCGTCCCGGTGCCGTGCGCATTGACGTAGTCCACCTCGGCTGCGGTAAGTCCACCGGAAGCCAGGGCGCGGCGGATTGCCTCCGCCCCGCCCACGCCGTCCTCGGCCGGCGCCGTGACATGATACGCGTCACCGGTGGCTGCGTAGCCTGCCAGTTCGGCCAGGATCTGTGCGCCGCGCTGGCGGGCATGGGTCAGGCTCTCCAACAGCAATACCCCGGCCCCTTCGCCCATCACCAAACCGTCACGCTCCTTGTCGAAGGGTTGCGGCGTGCCCTGGGCGGGATCACGGCGCGAAACTGCGCCCACACGGTCGAATGCGGCCACGCCTAGCTCGCACAGTGTGGCATCGCTGCCTCCCGCTAGGGCGCCATCCACCTCGCCATGGCGGATGAGCGACCAGGCCAGCCCGATTCCGTCGGCGCCGGAGGCGCACGCTGAGGCCACCGACAGACACGGCCCCTTAGCGCCCAGGTCGATGGCCACCATCCCTGAGGCACCGTTCGGCATGAACATGGGGATGAGGAACGGGCTGATGTGCCGTGGACCCTGCGCGCCCATGACTTGGATGCCGTTCTGCAGCGTGGCCAATCCACCCGTGGCGGATGAAACAACGACCGCCGTTCGCAGCGCCTCGGATCGCACATCGTAACCGGATTGGTGCGCGGCTTGTTTAGCGGCCGCTACTGCAAACTGTTCGAAGCGGTCACGACGCCGCGCCTCGCGAGGTTCCATCGAGTCTTCCGGGCGGAAGTTTTTCACCTCGCAGGCGGCACGCACCGGCATGCGCGAAGCATCGAAGAGCGTGATCGGGCCTATTCCAGAACGGCCCGCCAGAGCATTCTTCCAGCTATCCTCGACGTCCAATCCGAGCGGGTTGATCGTGCCCATTCCCGTTACCACGACGCGTTCCATAGTCTCCCTCGGCAACCGAACACCTCATGAC
>MGOA01000081.1 GCA_001796965.1 Chloroflexi bacterium RBG_16_64_43 | reverse complement strand
GTCGCCGGGCGCGCACCGGGGCGAGTGGCTGTGGTGGGATGGAAGCGCATGGGTCCACCGCGCCCCGCCCTCCGTTTCCGCGAACGGCGGGACCCCCTTCGCACGGCGATGGCCGGTGCCGCCGCTGTGGATGGCACTCGGATGCGGGTTAGTGGGCGGCGTGGGGTTTCTCGCTGCCATTGTCCTGACGATCGTGCTCGTGGCGCCGCGCGACCTTGAACTGACTACCTTGCCGAGCGATTCGCCCTCCGCCGCTATCGAGGACAATCTCTCCCAACCCGTGCCATTGCCGACCGTCAATGTCACGCCGACATCGATCCCCCTGCTCATCCGGCCATACGACGCGCTGACGGACGCGGATCTTGTCAACCTGGCCTCCGTGGCCACGGGCTCGTGGGATACGGCTAACCCCGGCAGGTTCGCGTACCAGGCGCGCTTCCCGGCCGGCCAGCCGGCGGTGATCAGCTTCGCCTGGTGCGCCAAGGACCCAGCGGCGCTGGAGGCAAACTGGTCCGACTTCGCGTTCGAGTTCTCGCTCGACGGAGAGCCAATCGATCTTGGGACTCTCGCGCTGCTGGAGCGAAAGGATGACAGTGGCGCCTGCCGTTCGTTCGCCGGGGTAGTCGAGAACCTCGAACTCGGCCATCATTCGTTTGTCCGTACGCATCACTTGTTGGCTCCGGTCAATGATGGCTACGATACTTACCCGCAGGGGGACTATGTCTACGCGATTGAATTCGAGGTCGGGGGCTTCTTTGCTCTGCGCAGCACCTTCGACAGTGGTAGCACCCCGTGGCCCGCTGGCGAGGCGGGGATACGCACGGCCTACCTCGAAGCAGGTGAGTATCGACTCCTCGCCCGAGGCGGTCTAGCGCTGGTCACCGTGGATGGCCCCGCGCTGGGCGACACCACGATCAGCGCGAAGGTGCGCCTGATCACGCCGGGCAGTGTGGGTGGTCTGGTGTTCCGTCATTCGGATGCCGACAACTTCTACTACCTGCTTATCTCCCAAGATGGCCTGTACACGTTCGGCATGCGGTGGAATGGACGAGGCGAGATGCTTGTGCCATGGACAGCCTCGCCAGCGCTGCGCCAGGGTGCCCTGACCAATACCCTGCGGGTCGAGTTTGAGGGGATACAAATGCGCGCCTACGCCAACGGGCAAGAACTCACACGGATTGACGAAGGCGCACTGCCGCCAGGGACGATCGGCTTGGTTGGGCAGACCACCGCAGGGCGACAGGCAGATGTCGCCTTCGACGATATCCTGGCCTACGGACCGCTGGCCGGGGCCGAAGCCACAACGGTTCCGACCTCGCAACCCCTCCTCGATCAGCCGCGCGTGGAGCTTCTCCCGGGCGATGCGCGCCGGTTCGGTACGCCGCCGAAGGCCATCGCCTTCGCCAACACCGAATTTGCCGCCTCGCCGCAGGAGATCACGGTCACCACCCAATGCGGCAACGACTGTTGGCGAGGCAACGAGTGGTTGACGGTGCGCTATGGCTCGGCCTACTCGATCGAGGCACGTTCGACCGTGCCGACCACCGCCATCGGCGTCCAATTCTGGGGACTGCCAAGCGATGGATCCGTGCGCGTGCTTCTCGACGGGACGGAGATCTGGAGCGGCTCGATCATGGGCAGTGGACCGGAGGTCGGCCAGGTTTTCCTGAACTACTTGCAGGCCTCGGGCCTCCCGCTCGCGGAGCACACATTGCGCGTCCAGCCGGTAGGCGCCGCGGATGCGGCGACGATTTATTTCTTCGGCATCGGCGAATCGCGCGAGTAGTCGCTGGGCTACATTCTCTTTCCACGCGATGGTGTTCTTGCCGCAGGAGCGTCGATGACTTCGTGGAAAGATCCCAACAAGAGCGCGCGCTATATGTTCCGCCACTGGCCGGCCTGGCTGGTCCTGGCGACTGGGTGCGCATTGGCCGTGACGGCCATCGGCGCGGTCGGGCTTGTGCTTACCACGCGCGGCGCGCTGTCGCATTCGGCGCGGCTGGTGAACGGGGCTGCGCCTCAGGGACCGGAGCGCTCGCCCCATCCGCTCGGCGAAGATCATGCGTTGGCACTTCGCGACCACGGAGTTCCGCAGGCCTTCACTCTCCTCTTCTATGAAGAGGTCGGCGCGCCGGTGCGCGCCGAAACCTGGACCTACTACCGCGAAGGCCTGGAGATCGACTTCGTGGATGGCGAGCTGCAGCGCGAACGCGCCATCAACGCGGCGAGCGGAGAGATCGTGCCGGCGCCCTATCGACCGGATCAGTTTGCCGCGTTCATGTCACTCCCCGAACTGCTCGCCTCGGCGCAGATCAACGACTACTTCGTCATGCCGCTGGAGGAGGAACTGGTGGCTGGGGGTGAGATCTACTATGCCGACGAGATCATGTTCGGGATGAAGGATGGCCGTTTGCGCTACGTGCAGGTGCTGGCGCTCGAGGCGCAGGAGTAGCGCCATGAGACCGCTGACGTCCAGACTCTTGCATCTCTGGCTTGTCCTGGGGCTGCTCGCCGGAGTTCTCCCCGCCTGCAACATGCCTCTCGCCGCGCGCGAGGCCACGCTGGATGAAGCACTGCTTGTGATGTATGCCGCCCAGATGCGCCTCATGCCGGAGTCGTTTGAGGGGCTGGCCGCAGGGGGCCGGCCAGGTCTGGCGGCCCGGCCCGTGCAGAAGAAATCGTTGAATGAGGTCCAGGCCCTGCTCACGGCCTACGAGATCTATTACGCCGATGTTGTCGGCGGGCTTGAGAAACAGGGCTATACCAGCGATCACCCCCTGGTGGTTTCGGTGTGGAACGAGATGAAGGTCAAGACCTCAGCCTTGCGCGACCAGCGCGATGCGCTGGAGGCTGCGCGCGCCCGTTGGCGCCCGTCAGGCATCCAGCGCTTTGGCGACTGGCTCGGGCGGCGGGTAGCCGGGGTGATGAACTTCACTGGCCGCACTGTCCAGTTCGTCGTCGAGGAGGTGCCGGCGACGGTGGTGCAGGTTGCGCCGGAGCTCGCGCGGCAGGTGGTGCAAGAGAAGGTACAGCGTGAAAAGAGCAAACTGTTTGAGCGAGGGTTCCAGATTCTGGCGCGCAAGATCGGCCCCACGCCGGTCGCCATCCTGCGCGAGGTGATCATCCCTCTGATCAAGCGCAACCAGGAACGCCAGGAGCGCAAGCGCCAGGCGACGCGCGTGGCCCTCACCGCGGCGGCCGCCGCCGCGCAGACAGCCGCTGTAGGTCGCGTCACGCCTGAGGCCGATGAGACGCCGGAAGAGGCCGCCACCGCGGAAGAACCGACGCCGGAGGACAAGCTGGGCATGTGGACCGCGGCTGGCGAGTACCCGGGCGTGTTTGACGTATGGTGGAACAACTACTGGACCGGCCTTCCAGACGATATGGACAAGGACTGCCGGCCGACGGGGCACGCTGATGTCGGCGTGATAGCAGGCGCCGAGTCGCTACCGTTCTCCATGCGGTTCGACTTCAACCGCAAGACCGTGCAGCTGGCGTTTGACGGCATGGTGTCGGAAGACTTCACCTACTTTGTTCCGACCGCGACCTTTGCCGCGCGGACAGTTGAAGGCTGGGTGCGGGCGAACGCAGAGCGCACCGGCTGGGAGTTCGGCGGCGAGCTCGAAGTGGCAATCACGTTGGCCTGCGACTGGCGCTGCTGGCAGCACGTGTGGGTGCCGGAGGGCGATGTGGGTTTCTTCATATTCATCCATGATGAGAAGCGCACGACGGTCCGCGTGCCGTTCGAGGGCGCCACGCTGCAGGAGGGCGAGAGAGGAGGCGGTTTTGACCTGCGGATCGGGCCGGAGGACCCGGAGTCCGTGCCCGTCACGATGTACTTCCTGTGCGAAGCCTGCGACCTGCCGCCCACCTTCCCGCCGCCGGAGCAGTGAGCGAGGGCTAGGGTCCTAACATGAGAAAGCCACCCCCGTTATCTGGGAGTGGCTTTCTCTTCTTCTCGAGGCCGACGCGCACTTAGGGCACGTTGCGCAAGACGAGGGGCATGAATATCTTGTAGAGGGGTGCCGTGTAGAGCGGGCGCATCTCGCTGGCGTTGCCGGGCGAGGGGAATTCGCTCGCCATGAGGGTATCCTCGCCAGTGGGAGGCCCTGCCGCGGTTGGCCCGGTCCGGGAATGCACGGCATCCCCGGCGCCGCCGCAAGCCGAACCAACAGGATAATGACGCGAGATATAATGCCCGATACGCAACCCTGCGCGCCCCCGGACACGGTGGGGTCATTCTCTCTCAGGACACCTCACACACATGTTGGAAAAGCTCGCCAGCCTCGCGGCCCACTACGATGAACTCAACCGCCTGATGGCCGAAAGCGCCGCAGACTACACGCGCGTCGCGGAGCTGGCCCGCGAACGCTCGGAGATCGAACCCCTGGTGGCCACGTATCGCGAGTTCCAGCGGGTGAGCCGCGCCCTCGACCAGGCACAAGCCATGCGCGGTGAGGCCGACCCCGACCTGCGCGCTCTGGCGGAGACAGAGGCCCTCGAGCTCGAGCCGAAGCGGGCGTCACTCGAGAGGGAACTGCGGGCCATGCTCTTGCCGCGCGACCCGCGCGACGAAAAGGACGTCTTCGTTGAGATCCGCGGCGGCACCGGCGGCGAGGAGGCGGCCCTTTTTGCGGCCGATCTCTTCCGCCTGTACACGCGCTATGCGGAGAAGCGCGGTTGGAAGACTGAAGTCATTTCACAGAACGAGACCGGCATCGGCGGGTACAAGGAGATCATTTTTCAGGTGAAGGGCAAGGGCGCCTACTCGCGTCTCAAGTACGAATCAGGCGTCCATCGCGTACAGCGCATCCCGGTCACCGAATCGCAAGGGCGCATTCATACCTCCACCGCCACGGTGGCTGTATTGGCCGAGGTGGACGAGGTGGCGATCGATATCCCCGATCACGACATCAAGATGGAGGTTTACCGCTCGTCCGGCGCCGGCGGGCAGAACGTGCAAAAGAACTCGACCGCGGTGCGCATCACCCACCTGCCGACCGGCATGGTCGTGCAATGTCAGGACGAGCGCTCGCAATTGCAGAATCGCCTGCGCGCCATGGCGATCCTGCGTGCACGCCTCTTTGCGATCGAGGAGAACAGGCGCCGCACGGAGATCGAGGCCTCGCGCAGGGCGCAAGTGGGGAGCGGCGAACGCTCCGAAAAGATCCGCACTTTCAACTTCCCGCAGTCGCGCGTGACCGACCACCGGCTGGGTCAATCGCTCTTCAACATGGAAGCTGTGTTGCAGGGCGAGATTGACGATTTCATTGACGCGCTGGTGCTGCAGGAGGACGCCGAGCGGCTGCAGGCTTCTGGCCTGGCCCCCGACTCCTCCGCCTGAGCCGCTCTCCCGCCATGTCAGAATCCACGACCATCGCTGCGGCGCTCGCGTTGGGGCGCGCGGCTCACCTCGATAGCCAGACGACCTCGCTCGCGGCCCAGGTGCTGCTCGCGCGCCAGTTGGGTGTTACGCGCGCGTGGCTCCTGGCCCACCCCGAGACCGCCCTGGCGGCCTCTGCCGCCAGAGAATACACCGAGCAAGTTGCGCGCCTCGCGGCGGGCGAGCCGCTGGCATATCTCACCGGCGAGCAAGAGTTCTACGGCCTGCCCTTCACCGTTTCGCCTCAGGTGCTTGTTCCTCGCCCCGAAACCGAACTGCTTGTGGATGAAGCGCGCGCGGTACTTGCGCTGCGCACGCCGCCCGAGCGGCTGCGCGTGGCGGATGTGGGCACCGGCTCGGGGTGCATCGCCGTCGCCCTGGCGGTGAATATCCCGCGCCTGTCCGTCGTCGCGACGGAGATTGCCCCGGGCGCACTCCGCGTGGCGCAGGTCAACGCCCAGCGCCATGGCGTGGCTCAGCGTATTCGGTTAGTCCGTACGGACTTGATCGCCGCCCTCGCGCGCGGTCTGGATCTTGTGTGCGCCAACTTGCCCTACATCCCGACCCAGGCCCTAGCCGATCTGGCCGTGGCGCAGCACGAACCATTGCAGGCCCTCGACGGCGGACCCGATGGGCTGGACCTTACTCGGCGCATGCTCGCACAAGCTCAGCTGCGCATGAATCCTGGCGGCGCCCTGCTCCTCGAAATCGAGGAGGGTCACGGCCGGGCGGCCTTGGGCCTGGCGCGACGCGCCTTCCCCCGCGCAGCGCATTCCATTCACCAGGATCTTGCCGGGCGCGACCGCCTATTGCGCATCGACCTGCCCTGACCGGCGCGTGATCGTGGCCAGCATCTAAAGCACTGGGGCTGCCCCACAAGGGCAGCCCCTTCGCCATGCAATGCCTGCCTATCGATGAGCCTTCCCAAAGCATATCTTGAAGGGTTCGCGGCCCCCCATGCGATACGCGTGCCAGGCGAGAACCGCCCTCCACCGCAGCGCGTCGCGTGCGCGGCCGGCCGTGCGCATGCCGCGCGCAAACGCGCAAGCGAAAGGCAGGCTGTGCCCTCTTCCTGGTTGGCCGTGTGCGAGCCAGCCTGGATCGGTTTAGGGATGGTGCATGGCGATGATCGTGATGTTGTCGTGCCCGCCGCGCGAGCGGGCCAGGTCGATGAGCTGAGCGACGGCTTGCGGCAACTGGCGGGCCAGTAGAACATCCGCGATATCATCGGTCGGCACCAGGTCACTCAGCCCGTCGGTACACAACAAGGCGATCTCCCCAGCGGCTAAGGGCAGACCCTGGTGAGCGATGGACACAGCGTCATCTTCGTAGGCTGAGAGGCGAATGCGCAGATCGGGCAATGGGTCCCGCTCGCCGCCCAGGTGGCGCCGCAGGACATGGGCATAGGGATGGGTGCGGGCTTCCTCAGGGGTGAGGGTGCCGCGCTCCACCGCTTCCTGAACATAGGTGTGGTCGACGCTGATCTGGCGCATGCCGTCCGCGCGCAAGAGGTAGATGCGGCTATCGCCGATGGTCGCCGTGTAAAGGCGGTGGCCGATGACCCAGGCCGAGGCTGCGGTGGCGCCCATGCCGTACAGCGCCGAATCGGTGCGGGCACGAGCGTACACCGCGCGCCCGGCGCGCACCAGCGCCGTGCTGACCTCGAGGGTTGGGTCGCGTCCGGAGAAACCGGCTGCCTGGAGGACGAATTGGTCGACGATCATCTGAGCCGCCACCTCACCGGCGGCGTGGCCCCCGATGCCGTCGCACAGTATGGCTAGCGTGCACAGGGTTTTGTCGTCGGCGCTCAACTGATACGTGCCGACGGCGAAGCGGTCCTCATTCGTGGCCCGCACTTCGCCGGGATGGGTGGCGGCCACAACCTCCAAGTGCGCGCGATCGACGGGAATCATGCGAGTGTGACCTCGATGCCTCGGCCGGTGGCCGGGCGCTGGAGGATACAGGCCAAGAGGCGGGTGGGATGCGGGTTGGGCATGAGACGGGCGAGCAGTCGATCGTGTGCCAATGCGGCGCGCGGAGAGGGTCTGCGGCCGCCGGGCCGAGGGATGGATGAAGGAACCCCGATCGGCCCCCTCTGGCCATGCCCTCGACGCAGGTGGTGGTGGACCACGGCGCGATTGTAGCACAGGTGAGGTATGCGGGTCCTAGAGCGGCGGGCGGTCGGGAGGGTGGATCACGACCTCCGCCGCGAGATCGTGGTGCGGCTTGCGAGTGGTACCAGGGCGGAGGATGAGCACCATCAGGATGCCGGCCACGAACCCGCCGATGTGCGCCCACCACGCCACGTCGCTCAACATTCCGCCACCCCCCAAGGAGGCCAGCCCGTTGAAGAACTGCGAGACGAACCAGAACCCCAAGTAGAGGACGGAAGGGATCTCGATCAGCCACGGCAGCAGGAAAATCGGCACCAGGGTCAGCACCTTGCCCCCGGGGTAGAGCAGGAAGTAGGCACCCAGCACCCCGGCGATCGCCCCGCTCGCGCCGACCATCGGCACGGCCGAATCCGGCGTGAGCCAGACGTTCAAGAGGCCCGCCACCAGCCCGGCCAAGAAGTAGAAAGTCAGGTAGCGCAGCGGGCCCAATCGGTCCTCGACGTTATCGCCGAAGATGAGCAGGGCCCACATGTTACTCAGGATGTGCAACCATCCGCCGTGGACGAACATCGAGGTCACCAGCGGAGCCCAGGTGCCTGCCTCGCGCAAGTTGATTGCGGCCGGGACGAGCCCATACTCAGAGAAGAAACGGGACAGACCGCGCGGGGTCAATCCCAGCTCAACCACGAACACTGCAACGTTCGAGAGAATGATGAGCCACGTCATCCACGGGAAGGAACGCGGGCGGACATTGTCGCGCAGAGGGATCACTCAACCTCCAGCAGCAGCGGGCACCGGGAACATGACGCACGGGCCGGCGTGTGCGGCCGGCCCGTGCAATGTAAGAGGTGTGGCTTCCCCGCAGCCGGTGAGGCTTACGAACCCTTGACGGGGATAACCTTGCGTCGTGCCGTCGCGGCCTTGGGCACGCGCAGCGTGAGCACGCCGGCCTCCAGCGAGGCCTCGCTGTGTTCCGAGTCGAGTGCCGCGGGCATGGTCAGCGTGCGGCCGACCTTGCCGACGAAGCGCTCGCGCAACAGGACTTCGGCCCCAGCCGGCTCGGCCTTGATCTCGCCGCGCAGGGAGATTGTATCACCCTCGATTTCGATCTTGAGATCCTCCGCCGCGACTCCCGGCATGAGCGCCGTGATGACGAAGGTCTCGCCGTCGTCGTGAACATCCACCGACACGGGCTGATAGGCCAAGTCGCCGGGTTCAGTCCAACGCCAGTTCCAGCGGCGCAGGCCGGTGGCGGGAGCGTACTGCAGTGCATAAACGGGATTCATAGGACTACCTCCAGAGTATCCTGATCATCCGATGACGATACGTGTATGGAAGGATACTCCGAGGCTATCGGAGCAGCGTTATCGCCGCGTTAGACTTTCGTTTGCGTGGGGCGCAGGGGTGGGGGCTAGGGTTGCGGGTCGCCGCCGGAGTCTTCGAGGGGTGGCGCGAGGGGCCCTGTGCCCAGGCGGTAGCCCTCGCCGCGCACGGCCACCACCCGCCGCGGGTGGGCCGGATCCTCCTCGAGCTTGCGCCGCAGGAGCCAGATGTAGCGGCGCAAGGCGGAGGCATCCACCGCCCGCTCGCGGCCCCACAACTCCTCGCGCAGCTCGTCCTCCGAGACCAGCGCCCCCTGGCGCTGGATGAGCGCGAGCAATAAGCGGAATTCGGTGGGCGTGAGATCCAGCACCTGTCCGGCGCGCCGCACCTGGCGCCGGTCGACATCTACGGCCAAATCCTGCCAGGCCCAGGTCGTGCGCGGCTCGCGGCGCGTGCGCTCGGTGCGCACCAGCACGGCCTGCAGGCGGGCAGCCAATTCCGCCAGGCTGAACGGTTTGGAGATGTAATCGTCCACGCCCATGCGGAAGCCGCGCAGCTTGTCGGTTTGCGCAGTGCGTGCGCTGAGCATGATGATCGGCACATCCGACAGTTCGCGCAGCCGCGCGCAGACTTCCCAGCCGTCCATGCCGGGCAGCATGAGATCCAATATGACGGCCTGGGGTCGCTCGCTGTAGAAGGTGCGCAAGGCTTCCGGGCCGGTAGCCGCCGAGCATACGCCATACCCCTCGCGTTCGAGAAACTGGGTCAGAACGGAGCGCAGCGACTCGTCATCGTCAACGATCAGCACGCGGGTTGTCATTCGCTTTCCCTCGCGACCGGCAGGCGCACGCGCACGGTCATCCCCTCCCCGGGAGCCGAGTCCACGGCGATCTCGCCGCCCATGGCCTCGACGAAACGACGCGAGACGTACAGACCCAGACCGTAGCCAGCGACGCGCGGCGCATCGGCGCTCTCCAGGCGTGAGAACATCTGCAGCAGGCGCCCCTGCGCGTCGGGTGGAATGCCTGGACCGCGGTCGGCGACGAAGATGTCCACCTGCTGGTCCTGCGCCCGGGCGGTGAGGCGAATCGGCACCTCGGGCGCGTACTTGATGGCATTATCCACCAAATGGAAGAGAACGCTCGCGAGCATCTGTTCGTCGGCCCATATCTCGGGCAGATCCGGCGGCAGGCTCACCTGCACACGCTCGAGCGCCGGGCTGAGGCTGCCGCCGTGGCTTGCGGCGAGCGAGGCGCGGACACCCTCCACGCACTGGGCCAGATTCGTCGGCGCCAGCTGAAGCGGCAAGCGCCCGGCCTCCAG
>MGOA01000080.1 GCA_001796965.1 Chloroflexi bacterium RBG_16_64_43 | reverse complement strand
CGACAATGCCCAACTCCCGTCTTCCCGGGTTCTACCGCAAGTCTTGGCAAGAGCGATTGGCGCTCCTGGCGGAAAGAGCGCGCCTCACGCCTGAGGAAACGGACGCACTGCGCCGGGGCGGGCTCGACCCGGAGAGCGCCGACCGCATGATCGAAAACGTGGTCGGGTTGTACTCCCTGCCCCTGGGCATCGCTGTCAACTTCCTGATCAACGGGCACGAGGTACTGGTTCCGATGGCCGTCGAAGAACCATCGGTTGTGGCGGGCGCCTCGTTTATGGCGCGTCTGGCGCGTGAGGGAGGCGGCTTCGTTGCCTCGACCAGCGCCTCCGAGATGATCGGCCAGGTGCAGATTCTCGAAGTTGGCGATCTGCCGGCTGCCCGCCTGGCTCTCCTTGAACAGCGCGAGCGTATTCTGGCCGAGGCCACGGCCGCCGACCCGCTGCTCGCCCAACTCGGCGGCGGCGCGCGCGAGCTCGAGGTCCGGCTTGTCCCGGCCTCGCCCGCAGGTCCCTTCCTCGTCGTGCATCTCATCATCGACACCCGCGACGCGATGGGCGCCAATGCGGTCAACGGCGCATGCGAGGCCGTCGCCCCGATGCTGGAAGAGATTACCGGCGGGCGCGTTCTGCTGCGAATCCTTTCCAACCTGGCCGATCGCCGCTTGGCGCGGGCACGCTGCAGCATTCCGTCGCGCGCGCTGAGCTTCGAGGGCTACAGCGGCGACACGGTGCGCGATAGGATCGTCGAGGCCTATGCCTTTGCCGCGGTCGATCCCTATCGCGCGGCCACCCACAACAAGGGCATCCTCAACGGCGTAGACGCGGTGGCCATCGCCACCGGCAACGACTGGCGCGCGGTGGAGGCCGGGGCCCACGCCTACGCGGCGCGCTCGGGCATCTACACCTCGCTCTCCTCGTGGGGGCGTGACGCCAAGGGCAACCTGGTGGGAACGCTGGAATTGCCTCTTGCGGTGGCCACGGTCGGTGGGTTCACGCGCGTGCACCCGCTCGCGCGAGTGGCTCTCAAGATCCTGGATGTCCACTCGGCGCGCGAGCTGGCCGAGGTCCTGGTATCGGTGGGCCTCGCGCAGAATTTGGCGGCGTTGCGAGCCTTAGCCACCGAGGGCATCCAGCGCGGGCACATGACATTGCACGCGCGGCAAATCGCCCTGGCGGCCGGTGCCCATGGCGACCAGGTGGAGCGTCTCGCTGCACAACTCGTCCGCGAGCAAGCTATTCGCCTGGATCGGGCACAGGCGATTCTCAAAGAGCCCGGCCCTGCGCGCGGCTAACCTGCTGCGCCTGCAATCGAGGGAGTGCGAGTGACGGAACGGGAACACCGACCCGCAACACCCGGCCAGGGCAAAGCAGCCCCCCGCCCGGCACGCATCATGCGCCCCACCCGCGCCGTCGGGCTGGTGGGCTATGGCGCCTACGTGCCCCGCCTTCGCTTGCCGGCCAAGGAAGTGGCGCGCGTGTGGAGTGAGGGGGCGGCGCTTCTGCCCATTCGTGAAAAGTCCGTCCCCGGCCTGGATGAGGATGTGATCACCATGTCGATCGAGGCCACGCGCAATGCGCTGGCCCGTGCGCAGATCCCGGTGGAAGAGATTGGCGCGCTGTGGGTCGGGTCGGAGTCGCATCCCTACGCGGTCAAGCCGACCTCCACCGTTGTGGCGGAAGCCATCGGCGCCGTGCCGCATCTTCTGGCCGCCGATTGGGAATTCGCCTGCAAGGCCGGCAGCGAAGCGCTGCAGGCCGCGATCGGCATGGTCGGCGCGGGGATGATGCGCTACGCCGTCGCCGTCGGCATGGACACAGCCCAGGCCCGTCCGGGCGATGCCCTCGAGTACACCGCCGGCGCGGGTGGCGCCGCTTTTATCGTCGGCCCGCAGGAGGAAGCCCTGGCCGAGATCGAGGCCTCCCTCTCGTTCGTCACCGACACCCCGGATTTCTGGCGCCGCCCGGGTGCGAAGTATCCCCAGCACGGCCAGCGCTTTACCGGCGAGCCGGCCTACTTCCGGCATGTCACTACGGCCGGGCAGGAACTTATGCAGGCCCTCGGCCGGACGCCGGCCGATTATCGTTTCATCGTGCTCCATCAACCCAACACCAAGTTCCCGCAGCGTGCTGCAGAGCTCCTTGGCTTTAGCCCGGAACAGACCCGCGCCGGCCTTTTGGTGCCGGAGATCGGCAACACCTATGCCGGGGCCGCACTCATTGGCCTGACAGCCATCCTCGACGAAGCCGAGGCCGGCGATCGGGTGCTGCTGGTCTCATTTGGCTCGGGGGCCGGGTCGGATGCCTTTTCGCTACAGGTCACGCCGCGCATGGCGGAGCGCCGAGCGGCAGCGCCTCGCACGCGTGACTACATCACCCGCCGCAAAGAGATCGATTACGGCGTGTACGTCCGCACCCGCGGCAAGCTAAGCATGTAGACCCGTTCGGCGGCCGGGGCGCCTCTGCCCGGTCCGCCCCTGAGGAGAGAACGTGATGGACATTCCGCGCAACTGGCGACTGAGAACTCAACGCTATGCCCTGGTCGGCGAAGAGTGCGACCATTGTCATAGCAAGATCTTCCCCCCGCGCGACATTTGCCCGGACTGCGGGCTGGAAGCCAAGGCGCACTACGCCTTCAGCGGCAAGGGGGAGATCTATTCGTTCACGGTGGTGCACGATCCACCGACCGGCTACGAGGACCAGGCGCCCTATGCCATCGCGTTGGTCAAGCTGGAGGAGGGACCGATCGTCACCGCCCAGTTGACCGATGTGGACAGCGCGCAGGTGGCGATCGGCATGCCGGTGGAAATGGTCACGCGGAAACTGCGCGCCGAAGGTGAAGAGGGCGTGATCCACTACGGCTACAAGTTCCGCCCGACTCTGGCCCGCGCTTGATGCTTCGCAGCGTCTGCGCGCGAGACGGGATGGATTGACACGATGCGTCCGGTGGCAGTTCTCGGGATCGGCCAGACCGCGGTCGGTGAGCACTGGGAGCGCTCGCTGCGCGACCTGGCCACTCAAGCCGGGCTGGCGGCGATGCGCGACGCGGGCCTCGAGCACGTTCAGGCCGTGTTCGTCGGCAACATGCTCTCGGGCCTTCTAACCCGCCAGGAGAATCTCGGGGCGCTCGTGGCCGATTGGCTCGGGCAGCGTCCCGCAGAAGCCTTCAAGGTGGAGGCGGCCTGTGCCTCCGGCGCCGCCGCCTTTCGCGTGGCGCATATGGCTGTCTCGTCCGGCGAAGTGGATGTGGCCCTGGCGGTGGGCGTCGAGAAGATGACCGACACCACCAGCGGCGAGACGACCGCCGCATTGGCCACTGCCTCTGACGCCGATTACGAACTGGTGCATGGGGTGACCTTCGTTGGGCTTAACGCACTCGTGATGCGGCGCTACCTGCATGAGTTCGGTTGGAAGCATACGGACTTTGCCCCGTTCTCGATCAACGCCCATGCCAATGGCGCCCGCAACCCCAACGCCCGGCTGCAAGAGCCGATCAGCGAACGCGACTACACCCGTGCCCGCATGGTGTGCGACCCGATCAACCTACTGGATGCATCGCCCATCGGTGACGGTGCGGCCGCGGCGGTGCTCGTTCCGGCCGAGCGAGCGTACGACCGCCCGCGGGCGCGCGTGCTCGTGGCCGGCTCGGCCAGCGCCACCGATACGCTGGCCGTTCACGATCGCAAGGATCCGCTGTTTCTCTCGGCGGCCCATCACTCGGCGCGCAAGGCCTATGCCCAGGCCGGGCTCGAGCCGTCGCAGATCGACTTCTTCGAACTGCACGACGCCTTCAGCATCATGAGCGCCCTCTCGCTCGAGGCGTGCGGATTCGCCGAACGCGGGCAGGGGCCACGCCTGGGGCTGGAAGGGCGTATTCGTTTGCAGCAGGCACTGCCCATCTCCACCCAGGGTGGGCTCAAGGCGCGCGGCCACCCGGTGGGGGCCACCGGTATGTACCAACTGGTGGAAGTCGTGCAGCAATTGCGCGGCGAAGCCGGCCCCAACCAGCTCGATCGCGCGCGGGTGGGCATGGCCCAGAACATCGGCGGCTCGGGCGCGATGATTGCCACCCACATTCTGCGCGTGGCCTGACCCCTCCTTTCCGTCACTCTCTCCCGCAACGACCTCCTTGGCATGCCTCGTGCACCTCAAGTACGCGGGGCCTCCGGCGCGTCTCCTGAGTAATGCCTCGCCTCGGCGGGCGCGGCCCTGACCAAACCCGCTGGAGGAAGTCATGGGAGCCTCACGGGAGACGCGCCTCGCCCCCCGGAACGCGCGCGACCGATTGGTTGCGGCGCGATAGTGCTTGTGCTAGGATTGACCGTTGAACTTGTGCCGCCCTGCGCGGCGGCAGGTGATCCGCAAGGATCCAGGGAGGACTCGATGTCGAAAGCCATTCGCCAAGTCGTTTTGCTTGCCACCGTGGCAGCTCTCGCGGCGTGCACCCGATCGGTCGGGCCGGGGGGCGCGACCAGCGCGCCCACAACGGCGCTGGGCGCCACCTCGCCAGCGGAAGCCACGATGAACGCCATCCGCTCGGCCTTCCTGACCCAGACGGCTCAAGCCCACGGCGCGACACCGCTCGTGGCCGCCACGCCGACCTTCGTCTCGTTGGCCACCCTGCCGGTGACGCAGGCAGCCACAAGCGCGGCCACCTCCGCGGCGACGGTTGTCGGCCCCTCGCCCACCGTGAGGCCGCTCTCTACGGCCACCTTCCCGCCCATTGTTACGGCCACCCCAGGGATTCCGACCTCCTACACGCTCAAGCAGGATGAATTCCCGTACTGCATCGCACGCCGATTCAACGTGGATCCGGAGGAGTTGCTCAGCCTGAATGGCTTGAGCAGCACCTCGCTCTATTTCGAGGACTTGGTGCTGCGCATCCCGCAGACCGGCGTCAAGTTCCCCGGGGCGCGCGCGTTGATCGCGCACCCGGCCACCTATGTCGTCAAGTCGGGCGACTCGATCTACTCGATCGCCTGCACGTACGGCGACGTCGACCCGAATGCGATTATCCTGGCCAACAGCCTGACCTCGCCTTACACGCTGACCCCTGGCGCAACGATACGCGTTCCGTAGCCTCGGTCAAGGGGCAAGGGCAACCTTGCCCCTTCTTTTTATCCCGCAGAGCCGGCGGCGGCTCGGGAGGGGCTCCGTGGCAATCTCCGTGCTCTCCACCGACTCTCTATATGAAGGGCGGGCCGTGGCGCTGCGCGCCGACCGCATCCGCCTGGAGAACGGCCACGAGACCGTGGTCGAGATTGTGCGCCATGCCGACTCGGTGGTCATGGTTCCCGTCGACGATCAGGGGCAGGTGTGGTTCGTGCGCCAATATCGCCACTCCGTCGGGCGAGTACTCCTGGAATTACCGGCGGGCACGCTCGGCAGCGGCGAAGACCCGGGCACCTGCGCTGCGCGCGAACTGCGCGAGGAGACCGGCATGGGCGCGCGCGACTTGTTTTCGATCGGTTCCTTCTACCTGGCGCCCGGCTATGCCACGGAATACATGCATATTTACCTCGCGCGCGGCCTCTTCCCCGACCCGCGCCCGGCGGATGAGGATGAAGCCATCACCGTCGAAGCCGTGCCGCTCGAGAAGGCGCGTACCTGGATGCACGGTGGCACCCTTCAAGACGCCAAGTCCATCGCGGCTCTGGCGATGGCTATCCCCTACCTCGGACTGTGAGTAGATATCGATGATCGACCCCGCCCTCGTCCGTGCTCGTTTCCCGGCTCTGGCCTCGGGCGCCGTCTTTTTCGACAACCCGGGCGGCACCCAAATCGCGCAGCCCGCGCTCGACCGTATGGTCGCGTACCTGGAGCGCACGAATGCCAACCACGGCGGCGCTTTCCGCACCAGCCGCGAGTCGGATGCGCAGGTGGAGGCCGCCCGCGCGGCGGCGGCCGACTTCCTGGGGGCCGCCCGGCCGGAGGAAATCATCTTCGGCGCCAACATGACCACGCTCACTTTCCACATGAGCCGCACCCTGTGCCGGCGGCTCGGCCCGGGCGATGAGATCGTCGTCACCCGTCTCGACCACGACGCCAACATCGCCCCCTGGG
>MGOA01000079.1 GCA_001796965.1 Chloroflexi bacterium RBG_16_64_43 | reverse complement strand
AGGCCATCCTGCGCATGCGCCGGGCGCTGGAGGAGTATCGCCTGATCGGGGTCAAGAACAACATTCCCTTTCACCAGGCGCTGCTCGACTCACATCGCTTCATGGCCGGTAGTTTCGACACGCGCTTCGTTGAGGATCGCTTCTCCATCGACGACACCCAGGACGGCCGCGAGGTGCATCCGGAAGTGGCCGCTATTCTGGCCACGCTCGTGGCCCACCACGAGACTCAACTTTCAGCCCAGATCGTTCAGCGCGGCCAGCGGGATACCAGCAACTGGAAATGGATCGGCCGCTGGGAGCGCATGCAGCGCTAGGCATACCGGCCATGAACTACATCACCACCGTCGGCGAACGCACCTACACGATCGAAATCAACGATGAGAACCACGTCACGCTTGACGGCGGCGTCTTGGAGGTGGATTGGCATCCGCTGCCAGGGCAGCCGGTCTACTCCGTGCTGATCGACGGCCAGTCGTACGAGGCGTATGTGCTGCCCACCGAAGCCGGCTATCAGGTGCAAATGCGCGGCCTGCTGTATGAAGTGCGCGTCGAAGACGAGCGTGAACTGCGCCTGCGGGCCGCCATGGAGCAGGAGATGCCCGCCAGCAGCGAATACCCGCTGCGCGCGCCGATGCCCGGGCTGGTGGCCGCCGTCCCGGTTAACAAAGGCCAAACGGTGGACAAGGGCACCGTCCTGATCGTGCTCGAATCAATGAAGATGCAGAATGAGCTCAAAGCGCCGCGCGCAGGGCGGGTGGCCCACCTTCGCGTGCGTGCGGGGCAGACTGTGGAACAGAATCAGACGCTACTCATCCTCGAGTAGCGGGCGGCTCCACCCGCCGACACCCTCCTGGCGCACTGCGATGAAAACCCCTGCCGCCGCCCACCTCGAGATCGAAGTCAAGCTGCATGTGGCGGATCTCGCCCCGTTGCGTGCGGCACTGGCTGCTCACAGCGCGGCGCTCGAGCAACCTCGCATGCTCGAGGTCAATTTGCGCTTCGACACACCCGAGGGTACCCTGGCCCAGCGCCGCGAGATCCTGCGCTTGCGCCGCAGCCGCGATGTACGCCTGACTCACAAGCGCCCCGCCCAGCCGGCAGGCGGGCTATTCGGCCGGCCCGAAGTCGAAGTGGTCGTTGAGGATTTCGAGGCGGCGCGTGAGGTGCTCGAGCGCTCGGGCTTTGTAGTCGTCGTGCGCTACGAAAAGTACCGCGCGTTATACAATCTGGGGGCGGTGCAGGTGGCCCTCGACGAGCTCCCCTTGGGTGCATTCGTAGAGCTTGAAGGGCCCTCGGCCGCGGCGCTCGAGCAGGCTGCTCGCGATCTCGGCCTCCCCTGGAACCAGGTCTTTCAAGGGAGCTACCTGAGCATCTTCGACTGGTTGCGCGCAAACCGGGGACTGACCGCACGCAACCTGACATTCACAGAGTTCGCCGGCATCGAACTGGCCGATCTGGGCCTGCCGCAGAGCGCGGCAGAAACCACTCACCGCTGAAGGCGGACCCCATGACCACAATCCCTTTGGACCCACAACAGGAGTGGGAGGAGAAGATCCTCCAGCCCTCGCTCACTCGCCTGCCGGAAAGGCGTGATGTTTTCCTCACCGCATCCGGGATTCCGCTTGAACGCCTCTATCTGCCGGCCGCATTGGATGAGGACTACCTGCGGCGCGTGGGGTTCCCGGGCCAGGACCCATTCACCCGTGGCGTGCAGCCTACGATGTATCGCGCGCGTTTATGGACAATGCGCCAGTACGCCGGATTCGGAAGTGCGGAGGATTCCAACCGCCGCTACCGATTCTTGCTCGCTCAAGGTCAGACCGGGCTCTCGGTGGCCTTCGACCTGCCCACCCAGATCGGCCTGGACCCCGATCACGCGCTGGCCGCCGGCGAGGTTGGGCGAGTGGGCGTTTCGCTTTTCAGCCTGCCCGAAATGGAGCGCCTGGTGGAGGGCATTCCACTCGGGAAGGTCAGCACCAGCATGACCATCAACGCGCCCGCCGCGATTCTGCTGGCGCTGTACGTGGCCGCAGCCAAACGACAGGGGGCCGAGGTGCGGCGACTGCGCGGGACTGTGCAGAATGACATCCTCAAAGAGTACATCGCCCGCGGCACGTACATCTTCCCGCCGGCGCCCTCGATGCGCTTGGTGGCGGACGTCATGCGCTACTGTCATGATAATCTCCCGGAATGGAACACCATTTCCGTCTCCGGTTATCACATCCGTGAGGCCGGATCGGATGCCGTTCAAGAACTTGCCTTCACCCTGGCCAACGGGATCGCCTACGTCGAGGCGGCCCGCCAGGCCGGGCTGGCCGTGGATGAATTCGCACCGCAGTTGGCTTTCTTCTTCAACGCGCACAATCACCTGCTGGAGGAGATCGCCAAATTCCGGGCGGCGCGCCGCGTGTGGGCGCGCGTGATGCGCGAACGCTTCGACGCGCGTGACCCGCGATCGCAGATGCTGCGCTTCCACGCCCAGACCGGCGGTTCAACTCTTACCGCGCAAGAACCCGAGAACAACGTGGTACGGGTGACGGTTCAGGCGCTGGCCGCGATCCTGGGCGGCGCGCAATCTCTGCATACCAACAGCCTGGATGAGGCCCTCAGCTTGCCAAGCCAGCATGCCGTGCGCGTGGCGCTGCGCACCCAGCAGGTCCTGGCCTATGAATCGGGCGTCGCCGACACCATCGATCCGCTGGCCGGCTCGTATGCATTGGAAGCGCTCACCGACGAGATCGAGCGCCGCGCGTTGGAATACATGCACACAATTGACGAGATGGGCGGGGCGCTCGCTGCGATTGAGCGAGGCTATCCGCAATCTCAAATCGAAGAGGCCGCCTACCAGGCGCAGCGCGCGATCGAAAGCGGCGAGTCGCGCGTGGTGGGGGTGAATGCGTTTGCCGACGAGCCCGCGGCCGGCGGCCCGCCGCACGCGGCGATCGCCCCGCAGCCGGTGGACCCTGCCCTCGAGAGCGGCCAGCGCGAGCGGCTGGCCCAGCTGCGCGCGTCACGGGATGGCGCCCGGGTGGCCGAATTGCTCGCGTCCGTCGAACTCGCAGCTCGCACGACGGAACCGCTCATGCCGCTCTTTGTAGAGGCGGTGGAGGCTGGAGCAACACTTGGCGAACTCTGCGATGTGTTGCGTGAAGTGTGGGGGGAATATCGCCCGGGCTGAGTTTGCCCGGCAACCTGAGGAGAGAACCCATGACGACCATCAAACACGTCGATCATCTGGCCATTGTCGTCGACGATCTGGATCGGGTGCTGGGCTTCTGGCGCGATGCGCTCGGCTTGCCGCTGGCCGGTACCGAGGTCCTGCCCGAGCAGAAGGCGGAGGTCGCCTTTCTGCCTGTTGGTGACTCACAGATTGAATTGGTGCGGCCGACCGACGAACAATCGGGTACGGCCCGCTTCCTCGCCAAGCGCGGCCCGGGCATTCATCACGTTGCGTTCGAGGTGAACGACCTGGCGGCGGTGCTGCTTCAGCTCAAATCGCGCGGCGTGAGGCTCATCAACGAGCAGCCTGTCTCAGGAGCGGGCGGCTCCCAGGTGGCCTTCGTTCACCCCGAGAGCACAGGCGGCGTGCTGGTGGAACTGTGCCAGGCGGCGGAAGAGTAACAACCCAGGCCGCCAACACAAACTCGCGGATCCTGATCGTCCGTCCCGCGAGCCCCTGGTGGAAATCCAGGAAATCAGCCACATAAGCTGACCTCCCGCGTACGTGGGACGAGACCAGACCCCAGTTCCCGATTGCCCATCACTGGGTCCCCGCCTCGAGCACACGGGGACGACGATCAACCACCGGGCCTGAGCCCGCCTTGTGCACGCGGGGACGACGCGCATTAGGTTCTTGGCGGGATCCCACGAGACAGTCCGCATCCGAGGCTTGTTACGTGTGGCGCCGGAAGGCACTCGCCGCCGCGTGCCACACCGCAGCACCGGCCCGCGTCTCACATCGCGGCCTCCCTCGCAGCGTGTCCCGCCTACGGGATTGATGCGAATGCCGCGGCGCCGTCGGCCAGAGGTAATGCGTGCTATGCCCTCCTCCAGTTCGTCGTGCGCAAGATCCGAAGACTCAATGCCCCTTCCATTGCGGTGCGCGCTTCGCGAGAAAGGCCTGCATCCCCTCTTTCTGATCCTCGCTCCCAAACAGCAAGTAGAACAAACGACGCTCATGCGCTAGGCCTTCACGCAAGAAGCTCTGGTGGGCGTGGTTGACCGCTTCCTTGCCGAGGCGCACGGCGAGTGGCGCACGGGCGGCGATCTCATCGGCCAGCTTGAGCGCCTCCTCCAGGTAGCTCGCCAGCGGCACCACGCGGTTGACCAGCCCGCAGCGCAGCGCCTCTTCGGCGGTGAGCGTGCGCCCGTTGAGCACCATCTCCATGGCCAGGGCCTTGCCCACGGTCCGCGTCAGGCGCTGCGTGCCACCGGCGCCGGGGATCACCCCGATGTTGATTTCGGGCTGGCCGAAGCGTGCGCTTTCAGAGGCCACGATCATGTCGCACGACATGGCCAGTTCATTGCCTCCCCCCAGGCACCAGCCCGAGACGGCGGCGATGATCGGTTTGCGGATGTGCACCATCTCGTCGAAGAGATCGATGTGGCCGGATGTCATCATCTCCACCGCCGAGCGGTCGGCCATCTCGCGGATGTCCGCGCCGGCCGCGAACGCCTTCTCGTCGCCGCAGATGACGATCGCACCCACGTCGGCTTGGTTCTCAAAGGCGGTCAGTGCGCGGCCGAGTTCGCGCAAGAGTTCTGCATTGAGCGCATTGCGCGCTTGCGGCCGGTTGAGGCGGATAAGCCCCACCCGTCCGCGCGTCTCGATGAGCAGGTGCTGGTAGGTTGTCATACCTTCCCTCTCCGTGATGGCGGCGCCCCGCGTCTCAGGCCGGCGTGGCAGGCCGCAGCTCTGCGGTAAGAGCGGCGCGCATGAGTTGTGCCGTGTGTTCCCAGGTGTGTGCCAGTGCGTATTGGGCGAGCCAGGTGAGGGTGATCGGCCCACGCGTCTCATGTTGCCCCACCCGCGTCCAGTCTGCCCCGCGCAGCAGGAGCATCTCCATTTGGCGCGCTTCGAGGAATCCTTCGAGCATCTCTGCCAACGGGCGCGCGGCCTGCCATTCGCCTTGCATCGCCTTTTCGTCGACCACTTCCAAGAACGGGCGGTCCTCCTGCACGACGCGGCGCACACGCGGCAAGAAGATGCGCGCC
>MGOA01000078.1 GCA_001796965.1 Chloroflexi bacterium RBG_16_64_43 | reverse complement strand
TGGGCGAGCGTCAGTTCCGGCAGTAGTTCGGTCACCTCCGGGCCGATCATGTGCGCACCCAGGATCTCGCCATAGCGCGCGTCGGTGACGATTTTGACCCAGCCGGTGTAGTCGCCCAGCCCCAGCGCCTTGCCGTTTGCCTGAAACGGGAAGCGGCCCACCTTCACTTCCAGGCCGCGCGCCTTGGCCTGCGCCTCGGTGATGCCGAAGGCGGCCACTTGCGGCTGCGAGTAGATAGCGCGCGGCATCATCTCGTAGTCGAGGGTTACACTCGGCTGGCCGGCAATGTTTTCGGCGCAGACAATGCCCATCGCCGAGCCCACGTGAGCCAGCATCAACTTGCCGGTGACGTCGCCAATCGCCCAGACCCCCGCCACGTTGGTGGCCATGCGCTCATCGACCAGCACCCGTCCCTTCTCCATCTGAACGCCCAGCGCCTCCAACCCCAGATCTTCGGAGGCCGGGCGAAAGCCGACGGCGACCAGCACCTGCTCGGCCTCCAGCGTCTCGCGTTTGTCGCCCGCCGCCAGGTTGACTTTCACCCGCTCGGCTTCGCTCTGGATGGACTCCACCCGCGCGCCGGTGCGCACCTGGATCCCGAGTTTGACGAACGCCTTGCCCAGCTCCGTGCTCACTTCTTCATCTTCAAGCGGCGCCAGGCGAGGCAGCATTTCGACAACCGTAACTCGGCTGCCGTAGGAGTTCCAAATCGTGGCGAACTCGAGGCCGATCGGGCCGGCGCCGACGATGACCGCCGAACTCGGCAGGCTTTCCTGCAGGATGGCCTCGCGGTACGTCAGCACCCGGCGCCCGTCGGCAGTCGCGCCGGGAATCATCACCGAGCGCGCGCCGGTCGCGATGACGATGTTGCGAGCGGCCAGGCGCGATGTCTTCCCGTCGGCCGAGGTCAGTTCCACTTGCCCGGGCGCAGCCACCCGCGCCGTTCCCAGGTGGACGTCGATCTTGTTCTTGCGCATGAGGAATTCGACGCCCTTGACCAGGCGGGCAGAGGCTTGGCGCGAGCGCTTCACGGCGGCCGCATAGTCGAAGGTCAGCCCCTGGGTTTCGAAGCCGAACTCCTTGCCGCGGTGACGCACAGTATGAATGACCTCGGCGTTGCGCAAGAGGGCCTTGGAGGGTATGCAGCCGACGTTCAGGCATACCCCACCCAGCCATTCTCGATCGACCACCGCCGTGCGCAGGCCGAGCTGTGCGGCCCGAATCGCGCACACATAACCGGCCGGGCCCGCACCGATCACGAGCACATCGTAGCTTTTCGACACATCGCTCACCGTTTACTCCTTGATCGACTCGGACAACGATGCCCGCGAACGGGCAGTGGCGAGGATTATAATTCCATTCGAGGTCTTGACATGCGCATCTTGCGATCACTTCTGCTCGCCTTTGGTCTGGCGTTCACTGTGCTCCCGGCGGTTTCGGCGCAAAACGACGTCGTTCTCTGGCTTACGGCGGAAGGCGCCGTGACGCCTGCGATGTCGGTTTACATCCAGCGCGGCTTGCAGGAGGCCCAGGCGCGCGGCGCCGAGTTGGTGGTGTTGCAACTCAACACTCCCGGCGGCCAAGTGAGCATTATGGAAGATATTGTCCGCGCGCTACGCGCCAGCCCGGTGCCGGTGGTAGTGTATGTGGCGCCGCGCGGGGCGATGGCTGGCAGCGCCGGCACGGTGATCACCTTGGCCGGGCATTTGGCGGCGATGGCACCCGAGACCGCCATTGGCGCGGCCAGCCCGGTTGGGCCGCAAGGGGAAGACCTTGAGCAGACTCTGGAAGCGAAGACCAAGGAGATCCTCAAGGCCATGGCCCGTTCACTGGCCGAGGGTCGTCCTGCCCAGGCTATTCGGCTGATCGAAAGCACGATCGATGAGGCGCGCGCCGTCACGGCCGCCGAGGCCTTACACGCCGGCATGGTGGACATTGTGGCTGCCGACCGCGCCGACCTGTTGCGCCAACTTGACGGGCGGCAGGTGACCACCGCCGCGGGCAGTGTTGCCCTTCGCACTCAGGGCGCCGCCGTCGACGAGGTGCCCCACACCATCGTCGAGCAGCTCTTGCAGCTCCTCACCAACCCGAACATCGTCTTCTTGCTGCTGGCGGTTGGCGCCCAGGCGGTGCTTATCGAACTCTCCAGCCCCGGTGGCTGGGTGTCGGGCTTTGTCGGCGTGATTTGCCTGGCCCTCGCCTTCTACGGTATGGGTATCCTCTCGGTCAACTGGTTTGGCCTGGTCTTCATCGTGACCGCTTTCGTCCTTTTCCTTCTGGATATCAAAGCGCCCACTCATGGCGCCCTCACCGTGGCCGGGCTGGGTTCCTTCATTGCCGGTGCGCTGGTCCTGTTCAATTCACCCGGCACGCCGGAGGTCCAACACGTCTCGGTACCCCTCGTGGTCGGTACCGCGCTGGTGACTGCGGCGGTCTTCTTCGCCGCGGTCACGGCAGCCGTGCGCGCTCACCGGCGGCCGGTGCTCACCGGCCGCGGCTCCCTTGTCGGCCAGCGCGGCGAGGTGCGCACGGCGCTCACGCCGCGCGGCCTGATCCAGACTGAGGGCGAATTATGGTCGGCCGAACTGACCGACCCGGCCGAGCAGGCCGCCCCCGGCGAGTGGGTCGAAGTGACCGGCACGCGTGGGCTCCAACTTCTGGTACGCAAGGCTCAACATGGGTTCATCCAAAAAGAACATCCTGCTGACAAATGACGATGGCATCCGTTCGCCCGGCTTGTGGGCGGCGGCCAAGGCCCTCTCGTCGCTGGGTTTCGTCACCGTCGCCGCGCCGGTCGAACAGTGGTCCGGCGCCGGGCGCAGCATGCCGCCCCACACGCGCGGCACCATCCACGAGGAACAGGTAGAGGTCGACGGTCAAGCATGGCAGGTCTTCGCCGTGGCCGGCACGCCGGCTCAGGCGGTGGAACATGCCGTGTGGGAAGTCATGCCCACTCGTCCGGATCTGGTCGTGGCCGGCATCAACTACGGCGAGAACATTGGCAGCGGGGTGACGATTTCGGGCACAGTCGGCGCGGCGCTGGAAGCTGCCTCACTGGGTATCCCCAGCTTGGCCATCTCGCTGGAGGTCGACCCGCGCGATCATCTGTCGCTGGCGGATCATGTCGACTTCGGCGCAGCGGCTCATTTCGCCGCGCTATTTGCGCAGCGCTTGCTCGACGGCCTGCAGGCCTCCGACCTGGACGTGCTCAAGGTGGAGGTCCCCGCGGCGGCCACGCCCGCCACGCCGTGGCAGGTATGCCGTGTCTCGCGCACGCGCTACTATATTCCGGTCGTCCCGGCCGAACCCGATAGCGACAAACCGCGCCGCCTGTGGTACCGAGCCCAGCTCGATCCGAATCTCGAACCCGACTCGG
This sequence comes from Chloroflexi bacterium RBG_16_64_43, assembly GCA_001796965.1. GTDB lineage: Bacteria > Chloroflexota > Anaerolineae > Anaerolineales > RBG-16-64-43 > RBG-16-64-43. The sequence continues at coordinate 12,903 of MGOA01000078.1, read as the reverse complement.
ATGTGTATGTGCTGCGTGTGCTGCAGCAAGTTGCTGTCACGCCCCTCAGCCTGGACCTCACTTCGCGCCTGGATCTGAGCCAATTGACGCTCGCACTACAAAACGGAAAGCATTCGTAACCCAGCAGGCAAAAGGAGAAATGACTGCGGCCCTCCCGTTGGGGAGGGCCGCTTCTCGTTTGGGCAATGGTTGAGCTCAGGCGGGGCCATGCATGCGAAGATGAGGGTTACGTTTGGGCGGGCTGCTCGACCTCAACGTCGCTGCGGTTTTTCTGTGTGCGCTGATAGTGACGGCGCGCCTTGGCGCGGTTGCCGCAATCGTCCATCGCGCACCAGCGCCGCGTGTGGTTGCGGCTGGTGTCGATGAACAGCCACCCGCAGCCGCGGTCATCCTGGCATTGGCCCACGCGCGATGCAAGATCCGAGGTGAGCAGGTCGGCGGCCGATCGCATCACCGGCCACAGCACGCGCTCAAGCGCGCCCGGGCTCTCCGCCCATCCCCAGGTGAATCCGGCCGGGCCGGCCCGCAGACGGGCCTGCCCGAGAGATTCGGCAAGCTCAGCATTCAGCAGATCGAGCGCTGATCGTGGCGCAGGCTTGGCGTGGGCCAGGTTGCTGAAAACCCGATAGATCGCCTCTCGCAACTCGACCGCCCGGCGCAGGACGCGCACGGCTTCCTGCGGACGGCGCCCAGCCTCGAGCGAGAGCGCCCGGATCTCTTTTTCGCCGAGGACTCCCCTGCGTTTGGCCCAGGCCAACAGTTCGGCGTAGCCCGTCAATCGTTCCCGGGGATGGTCGCTGGCATGCCACTCAGCCGTGTTGGCAAAATCCAGACATAGCGCTCCCGCCAGGGAACCTGGATTCTTGGCAGGTTTCGGCTCGATTCTCACGGTCATACCCCTCCAAGAATAACCCTCAAATGTTGCTTGACAGGTTACATCCATCGATGTATGATCTAACCAGCTTAGACAGTTTAGCAGGTTATGTTCCGCAAGTCAAGCGGCCGCCCGGGGAGTGGCGGCGCAACCCAAGGAGGGTGGGGTATGGAGTTCAGCCAGGCAACCCGGCTGGTGCAGCATGAGCACTACCTGGATCTGCTGTGCGAAGCCAAGCAGGAGCGCTTGCTGGGAGTCGCATTTCCGCGCCCGCCGCGCCGGCGAGCTTCGCGCCGCGCTGCAGCGCGCGTGCTGCGCTATGTCGCACGCGTGGCGCTGCGCACCTCCGAGGCGCTCAGTCCGCAAGGTGATGGCCGAGCCGATTACGAAGCGGCCGGCGGTTAAGGTGGGCCGCTTTCCCAAGCCGGCTTCCCTGTCATTCCGAGGCAGCGCAGCCCCCGAGGAATCTCGGCTCCGACATCAGCAGGACTGCGACCCGCCAGCACGATGGCAGGGCATGCCAACCGAAACGGCCGGGGAGAGCTTTGCCTCTTCGAGACGCAACACGACCCGCAACGACAATCACATCAAATGCAGGAGAGAAATCCCATGATCGCTCGCACTTGGAGAGGCACGACTCGCACCGAGGACGAAGCTGCGTACCTTGCCTACCTGCAACACACCGGCGTGCGCGAGTGCCGGGCCACACCCGGCAACCGGGGCGTATTCATCTTCCACCAGCCGGCAGCCGACGGGACGCGTTTCATCTTCATCTCATTGTGGGAAGACGAGGCCGCCATACGCGCCTTTGCGGGCGACGACATCACCCGGGCGGTCTACTACCCCGAAGATCGCCGCTTCCTGCTTGCTCTCGAGCCAACCGTCGAGCATTACGAGGCCCTCTCGTTCAGTTGAAAGGGCCTCGTTACAGCATGACCAGGAACGGCGGGACAGAGTCTAGCCGCGAGCGCGCACACTCGGCGCCGGAGGAATGGCGCCCTGCGCAAGCACCTCGAGCATCGCCGCGTGCACGCGGCCGTTGGTGGCCAGAAGCGTGAGGTCCTCTTGCAGAATGTCGGCTCCGCCGTGCACGTTGGTCACGCGACCGCCGGCCTCCTCGATCAGAAGCGCGCCCGCGGCCACATCCCATGGGCTGAGCTGCAAGTCCCAATAGCCCTCAAAGCGCCCCGCCGCCAGGTAGGCCAAGTCGAGAGCCGCCGAACCGAGGCGCCTGACGCCCTGGCAGCGCGTCGCGAATCGGCCGTAGTGATCGAGATTATTGAAGCGCGTGGTCGCCATATCATAGGGAAACCCAGTGACCAACAGGCTGCGTCCCAATTCCCCGACCTGCGAAACCCGCAACCGCCGGTCGTCGAGGTAGGCCCCCGCGCCGCGTTCCGCCCAAAAGGTCTCGTTCCGCAGAGGGTCGTAGACGATTCCCAGTCGCAGCCCGGCTGAATCCATCAGCGCCATGGTCACGGCAAAGATCGGAATGCCGTGTGTGAAATTGGTCGTCCCGTCCAGCGGGTCGACGATCCAAGTTCGTTCCGCCTGCACGCCGTTTGCACCGCTCTCCTCGGAGAGCAGAGCATCTTCGGGATAGGCGCGGCGGATGGCCTCCAAGATCAAGGTCTCCGACCGCCGGTCGAACTCGGTCACCAGATCGGCCGGGCCTTTGTGTTCCACGTGCATCGCGGTGCCATAGCCCTCACGCAGAATCTCCCCCGCTTCATGCGCCAAGCGGGTCATTAGGTCCATCTCGCGGCTATGCTGCATATCCTCCACCTTGTCGCTGCGCGCGGCTCACGGGGCGCGCCACAGGCTGATTGATTCGATATGGTAGGTTTGCGGAAAGAGGTCAATCGGAATGAGCGCGGCCAGGCTGTACCCGGCCGACAGCAGCGCGCGGGCATCGCGTGCGAGGGTCGACGGATCGCAGGACACATAGACGATGCGCGGCGGGGCGAGGCCCACCAGCCCGGCCAGGGCCGCTCGATCTATGCCCGCGCGCGGCGGATCGACCACGGCGACCTGGGGTCGCAGCTCCAAGTGAGGCAGAACGGCCGCGGCGGTGGCCTCATACAATTCGACATTGTCGAAGGAGGCCAGGTTGTCCTCGAAATCCTCCGCTGCCGAGGGCGAGGCTTCGACGGCCACGACGCGTGCGGCCTGCTTCGCCAGAAATGCACTGAATAATCCCACGCCGCAATACACATCCAGCGCCGTATCTCCCGCTCCGACCTCCGCCAGCGCCAGGACTCGCTCGACGAGCGTTGGCAGCAGGCCCGTGTTGATTTGGAAGAAGCTGCCGGGCGAAACGGTGTAACTCTGGCCGCTCACCGTATAGTGCAGCGCGTCCTGGCCGACCAAGACACTGCTCGGGCGGCCTGGCGCAATCCAGGCCACTGACACAGGGCGCTCGACCTCCACCTCGGGCAGGCCGGCCTCCCCGCCCTCCAGTATTACCATCGTCTCGCCTTCGCTGTCGGTGCGCAGCCCCACCTGAGTGATGCCGTGTGCCTCGCGCATGTCGAGCGCCGGCCAGATTTCGTCCAGCCGGGGCTCCGGCAAATGGCATTCGCGAATAGGCAGCACGTGCCGCGAGCCCTGACGCATATATCCCAGCCGGCCGTCCGCCGCCAAAGAGAACTGTACGTGATTGCGGTAGTTCCATTCGGCCGGGGAGGCAATCGCCTCTTGCAGCGGGACGGTTTCGAGCCCGCCCAATCGGCGCAGTTGTTCAAGCAGCACGTCGCCCTTGGCGCCCAGTTGGGCCGAGTACTTTAGATGCTGAAGATGACATCCTCCGCACTCACCAAAATGAACGCAGCGCGGGGTCACGCGCAGCGCCGACGGCCGCAGCACCTCCACCGTGCGCGCCCGCAGATAGCTCGGCCGTTCTTCGGTGACCTGCACGCGCGCCAGCTCGCCCGGCGCCGCGCCGCGCACGAAGAGGCGCCGGCCGTCTGCTGCGCGCGCCAGACACTCGCCGCCGTAGGCATGGGTTTCGATATGCACTTCGAGGACCGGGTTGGGCATGGGTACGTGTCGGCCGAGAGCCTCAGGCGTGCTGCGCCGCCCGGCCGTGAGGTTCGCACCGCCGCCGAGGCGCATGGGTCAGCGCAGCCGCCGGCCGGCTCAGGTGCGTCCGCGCGGGTTGAGTTCGATCGACCAGGAAGGAGAATCGCTGGGTGGCATGCGCCGCTGGCGCGAGCTGTCCTCAGGCAGCGAGGCGTTCGGCCCGAGGATGGCGCGCAGGTCGTCCAGGGCGGCCTCATCGTACTCACAGTGGCTGCACACATCGCACACCCAGGCCGGGAAATCTGGCACGGTGATCAGCAGCGCATCCAGGTGGGCGTAATACGGCACACTGCGCGGCCGCAACATGCCCACCTGGCACTCCGCGCAAGTCTCTGCGGGTTCTTTCGTCGGCGCGTTCATTTTAGGCCTGCCCCCGCGCATACTCTTGCATGATCTTGACTCCACTGGAGGTGCCGACGCGGTTGGCGCCGGCGCGCACCATGCGTTCGAGATCCGCGCGCGAGCGAATCCCACCGGCCGCTTTGACTCCGACCTGGGGCCCCACAATCGCACGCATCCGCCGCACGTCGGCCTCCTCGGCCCCGCTCGGGCCGAACCCGCTGGAGGTCTTGACGAACTCCGCGCCCGCCGCCACCGACAGCAGGCAGGCGGCGGCTTGCTGCGCCGGTGTGAGCAGCGCGTTCTCGAAGATCACTTTCAACAGCGCGCCGCCGGCGTGGGCTACCGCCGCCACCGCAGCGATGTCGGCCGCGACAGCCTCGTAGTCCGCGGCCCGCAGCAAACCAATCGCCAGTACCATGTCGATCTCAAGTGCCCCATCCTCGATGGCTGCGGCGGTCTCGAGTGCCTTGGCCAGCGTGGCGGCGGCACCCAACGGAAAGCCGACCACCGCGCTCACCTTCACCCCGCTGCCCACCAGACTCTTCGCTGCCCGTTCCACATGGCCCGAATTGACGCACACACTGGCGAAGGCCGCCTGACGGGCTTCCTGACACAACTGCTCGATCTCGGCCGGGCCGGCCTCCGGCTTGAGGATCGTGTGGTCTATCAGCCGCGGCACCTCGCGCGCCATGGGCAGCGGATGGTCCATGGCCACGGACCGTGCCAGTTGGTCGAGGTCGCTCGTGCGAGCCTCCGCCGCCAGCGCCGTGCCAGCCGGCACGCCGGCTAGGAAGGCGTGAGCGGGTTCGAGCAGCCGGCGCAGGTCGATCATAGAAGCCCGCCTAAGGCGAAGACGGTGCCGCGCTTGCCGCCGCAGTGCGCTGATCGATCAAGCCCCACTCGGTCGGCGGCCAGTAAATGAGCCAGGCCTGGCCGACCAGCTCATCGAGCGAGATCGGGCCGAAGGAATGCGAGTCGCGCGAGAAGGCCCGGTTGTCGCCGAGCACAAACAATTGGTCCGCTGCGAGCTCCCAGGATTGATCGGAGGAGGTTAGCCCAACGGCGTAAGACTCCTCCAGCGGTTCGCCATTGACCCACACGTGGCCGCCGACGATTTGCACCTTCTCGCCAGGCAAGCCCACCACACGCTTGATCAAATCCTCGCGGCCCGAGGCTGGCATGCGCAGCACGACCACGTCGCCGCGCTGGGGTGCGTCCCACACGTACGACAGGCGGCTGACGATGATCAGCTCCGAGCCGTCGCCGCGAAAGGTGGGTTGCATGCTCGGCCCGATGACTCGCACGCGCGCGGTGGTCAGGTTGACGATGGCGAAGATGGCCAGCGTGAGCAAGACCGTCTGCACGAACTCCCAGGCGATGGCACGCACGGAAGGGCGGGCCGCAGACTGGGCCGGTGAAGAAGGCGTTGGGGGCGGTGTGTCCAATCTCAATCCTGCACAGGCCGCGAGTTGGCCTGAGTGCCTAGCGATTATAAGGCTTCAAAAGGCGTGCGACAAGACTCCGGCTTCAGCGTCGGGCGCGGAAGGAAAGCTGGATCGGGGTCCCCAGAAAACCATACCTCTCACGCAACTGGTTTTCTATGTAACGCCGGTAGCTGAAGTGCACCAGGGCCGGCTCGTTCACGTGGAACAAGAAAGTTGGAGGGTCGGCGCGCACTTGCGAGGCAAAGAAGAACTTGAGCTTGCGTCCGGCGTGGGCCGGCGGGGCGTGATGCTCCAGAGCTTCACGGACGATGCGGTTGAGTTCGGCCGTCTGGATACGCACCAAGCGCTCCTCCTGCACGCGCAGCGCGAGCGGCAACACCTGGTCCACCCGCTGCCCGGTGAGCGCCGAAATGAAGAGCACCGGAACATAGTCCATGAAATTCAGCGCCTGGCGCACCTGGGCTGTGTAGATCTCCATGGTTTGCGAGTCTTTCTCCACCCTATCCCACTTGTTGACCAGCAGCACCGTGCTGCGCCGAGCTTCGAGAATGTAGCCGGCGATGTGGGCATCCTGAGCCGTCACGCCTTGCGTCGCGTCCAGCATCAGCAGCGCGACGTCCGCCGATTCGACGGCCTTGAGCGTGCGCAACACGCTGTATTGCTCGACTCCGCGTTCGATCTTCCCGCGCCGGCGGATCCCCGCGGTATCGATCAGGGTGAGCGGGACGCCGCCAAACTCGAACTGGGTGTCGATGGCGTCGCGAGTCGTACCCGGGATGGGGCTGACGATCACGCGTTCCTCGCCGAGCAGCCGGTTGAGCAGGCTGCTCTTGCCCACGTTGGGTTTGCCCAAGATGGCCAACCGAATGCGCGTATCCGCCTGCGCTTCGGCGACGGCCGGCAGCGCTTCGACCAGCACGTCCAGCAGGTCGCCCACGCCCGTGCCGTGCAGGCCCGAGACGGCCTGCGGCTCGCCCATCCCCAGTTCGTAGAAAGCGAACACGTTCTGGCGGACGGTGGCGCTCTCGCACTTGTTGACCACCAGGATCACCGGCGGCTCCAGCCTATCGCCCTGTTTGTGCTGATGGCGGCGGAGAATGTCGGCGATCTCCATATCCGCCGGGCTCACTCCACTTTGCCCATCGGTGATGAAAAGCACCACCTCCGCATCTCGAATAGCCATTTCGGCTTGCGCCCGAATCTGGGGAATGAAATCCGCCGATCCGATGGAGAGCGGGGTTGCGCCAGGCGCGCCCATGTGGCTCGGGTCGATGCCCCCGGTGTCCACCACGTCGAACACCCTCCCGCTCCACTCGCCTTCCGCAACCAGGCGGTCGCGCGTGGTGCCCGGCACCTCGTCGACCACGGCGCGGCGCTCGCCAATCAGCCGGTTGAAGAGCGTGGACTTGCCGACGTTCGGGCGGCCCACCAGGGCCACGACGGGTTTGCGTATCGCCATGGGCAGAGGGTTGTGAGGCTACGATCCAGGAGAGGCGCCGGCGGAGATGGTCACCGCGATCTGCGCCGGCAACAAGGCTTCCACCTGGACGCCCTCCAGCAAGACGCGGTACGAAACCTGGAGTTGGTAGTTGCCGGGCGTCAGGTCCGAAAGGTCCACATAGACTTCCACGTCGGAGGCGCGCAAGGCCTTGAGCAGCGGCACCGGGCCGGAGAGGATGACATCCACCGTGGCGGGCGAGAGGCGTGCGCTCAGCCCGGGGGCCAGCCCTTGCGGGCGAACGTCACGCGTGACCGTCACGCTATCTTCGATGGCAGCCACCCCAACCTGGACAAAGATGACCGGTTCGCCGACGGCCGTCACATCCCCCGGCAGTCTGAGCGTGAGCGATCCCGAGATGTCCGCCTGCGCGCCGGAGATATCGAGGGCCTCGGTCTCAACGTAGCCCGGCAGACGCGCCACGGCTGCCGGATCCGCAGAGAAGAGCGTGACGAGGGGCGGGAAGACGGAGATGCCTGTCAGCCGGTAACCGCTCCGGACTTGGCCGCGGATGACGGCCTTCACCACGACGTCGCGGTATCCACCTTGCTGCTCGACGGCCAGGGTGACCTCGGCTGTCGCCGGGGTCAGGCTCACGCTGTCGATGGTCTTGCCCGCGGCATCCTTGGCCGTCAGAGCTACCTCGCGGTCCACGTCGGCGCGCAGACCGTCGACGCTCAGGTCGGCCACAATAGCCGTGACGCGCGCCACCTCGCTCTCACTGCCGGCTACCGTGGCCTGCTGCGGAGTCCAGCGCGGCGCACTGGCGGCAAACCCCGCGGCCGGCGTCCCCGTCAGACGCACTTGAACCATGAGGGTCTGGCTGGCGGGCGGCTCGAGCACCACCGCGATGGCCGTCGGCGTAATCTCCTCCAGGCGCACCGGGTGCAGGTCGGTCTCCAGGCGCAACGGCACGCGATGTTCGCCCGCGCCGAGGCCGGTCAGATCTGCTACCACATGCAGGCGTTCGGCGGAGATCTGCGCCCACAGCGATTGGGGAGCACGCAGGGTGAGCGTGGCCGATTGCCCCAAAGCGCCTCGCACCACCAGGTTCTCGTCCAAGTGCGCAACCTCCACCGCGAACGAGTCCGGCAAGGTCCGCACCTCATCCGGGTCGCCACTGGTGACGGCCACCGCCCACACGGTGACCGCCAAGAGAATGGCCAACGCCAGCGAACCAAGGTTTCCGGCGAACCAACGCAAGACTCGCATCAACCGACCCCGTGCCCTTCGCCTTCGTTTGGCGGCAACGCCGCATCGGGGGCGGGCGCCGGACTGCGCGACGGCAGGCCCAGCCGATCGCGCAGCCATTCCACCGGCGAGCGCACGTTCGGAGTGCGAATGAAGGCCGAGAGCAGATTGGAGAGACGCGCCGCGTCCAGGCGGCGGATCATGCGCCCGTTGTGGGCAATCGAAATGATTCCGGTTTCCTCCGAGACGACGATTGCCACCGAGTCGCTGACTTCGCTGATGCCGAGTGCGGCACGATGGCGCAAGCCCATCGTGCGTTCGGGCGAGGGCGAAAGGCTGCCTACCGAGGATAACGGCACCACGCACCCGGCCGCCATCACTACGTCGTCACGAATGATCACCGCCCCATCATGCAAGGGCGTACTGGGATAGAAGATCTGCAAGAGCAGCTCAGCGCTCAGGTCCGCCTGCAAGCGCACACCCGTTTCGACGAAGTCTTCCAGACGCGCGTCTCGCTCGAGTACGATCAGCGCCCCATGGCGGCGCTCCGCCAGCCGTTGAGCGGCCGTCACCACCGCGCGAACCCGCGTCGGCAAGCCGCCGGCTGCGCGCTGCCGACGCAGCCATCCGGCGCGCCCCACCCGTTCGAGCGTGCGCCGGATTTCCGGGGCGAAGACCACCGGCAGCGCGATAAGCAGCGCCGGCAGGGCCGTGCGCAGAAGCCAGGAGAAGGCTGGCAAACGGGTCATGCCCGAAAGCACGGCCACGATCACGATCAAAATGGCAATGCCGCGCAGGACAACCGCCGCCTGGGTGCCGCGGAACTGGGAAAGGATGGCAAAGAAGAGCAGGGTCACCAGCCCGATGTCGATCAGGCTGAACCAATCAAGCCGCTGGACCAGGAAGAGGAAGTTCCCCGAAAGCCCGCTCATGATTCCTGGCAGGCGGCAACAGGCGCGAGTTGCGAGGGTCGCGAGGTCCCGCAGCTGCGATTAGCCGCCACCGGCGCCCTCGAGTTTCTTGAGAAGGGTACGATACTCTTCAACCCCCGCCGGGTTGAGGCCCACGATCGCCCGCACGACGGCGATTGCCTCCTTAGTGTGCCCGGCATCCAGGTGGATCTCGCCCAGGGCGTCCATTTGAGCCACGGCTTCGGTCACCCGCCCGCGCTGCAAGTAGATCTCGGCCAGTTTCTGACGCAGCATGGGCGTCTCGGCGCGCAGGCGCACCATCTCCTCGAGCCAGGTGACCACCTGATCGGCGCGGCCCTGGCTGTTCCACTCGGCCACGATCGAATCGAGCATCGACTGCGCCTCGTTTGTTCGTCGCAAGCGGAGCAGGAGTTCCACCACCTGGGTCGAGGCGCGTTCATCGGAAGGATCAAGCTCATGCAACTGTGAGAATGACAGCAGCGCCGATCGCCAGTCCAGCCGTTGCAGGTGCAGATCTCCCAGGCGGTAAAGCAATTGAATCTGCCAAGAAGCATCCACTCGATTCGCGCGGGCCAGCTGCAGAGCGGTCTCGTAGCACTGGCGGGCTTCTTCCTGTTCGGCCAATTGCGAATAGGTTTCACCGAGGTCAAGCGATTGGCTCAGCGCGCCGCGCAGGTCGCCCTGGGCCGTGAGCAGTTTGATCAGCTCCAGGCGCGCCTCGATGTCCATCGGGTTGAGCTGTAGGATGCGTTCGAGCACCCGCCCGGCCTGAGGCTTCTCACCGCGCGCCACATAGGTGCGGGCGATGGTGGTGAGCTTTTGCAGGGCGGCCTCTTGCATTCCCTCGCGCAACTGGATTTCGGCGATGCGCTGATGGAGCGGCAGGTAGGAGGGTCCATGGTCGAGGGCGAACATGGCCTCTTCCATGGCGGTGCGCATCAGCCCGCGGCGCAGGGCCGTCTCCACATGAGCCATCGCCTCGATGAGCGCCTGCGGCCGGCCGAGCGAGAGCATGGCGGCCAGCGGCACCACGCCTTGCCCGTCGGATTGCGAGTCGAGCTGCGCCCGCGCCAGGCGCAGCCGGCTTTCCCAATCGACGCCGCTCATCAAGGACTCGATGCGCTCGCAGCTTTCCTGCCACTTGGCCGCATCCTGACTCTTCTCATCCACCTCGAAGAAGGTTTCATACTGGCGCTGCAGCGAATCACGCTGCTCGGCGGCGACGGTGCGCAGATCGGCCATGCGCAGTGCGGCCAGATAATGGCCCACGGCCTTGAAGGACTGGTTGAGGCGCCCCAGCGCGAAGCCCAAACCGTAGTGCGCGCCCATGCCCAGTTCGGGGCTGTCGACCGCGCGCTCGAGGGCAGGCACCGCCCGTGCGGGTTCGCCCAATGCCAGGCGCAGCGCGCCAAGCATGAAATGGGCCGCCGGGTAATCGCACCCGGCGCGAATCGAACGCTCCAGAGCGCCGCAGGCCTCCTGCTGGCTGCCCCGGGCGAAGCTGTCGATCGCCTTGGCCAATTGCACCAGCACCTCGTCGTGCGACCCACTCGCCTCGGCGGCCGCATCGCGGTCGAATTCTTCCAGCCCGGCGCGGCGCGCCGCGACTGGCTCACGCGTCGACTCAAAAGTTAGATTCGCCAGGATCGCCAGGGCTTGAATCTGAGCGTCCTCGAAGGCGTTCGCCGGAGGTTCGTCTTCGGGCTTGGGCGCGGGTTCGCCAATCGGTGCCGGGGCCGGGGCCGGCTTGGGAGGCACCAGGGGCGCTGTGCCGCGAAGGCGCAGGGGTGGAGGCACGGCTAGTGCCTCTCCGGCCTGCAAGGCGGCGCGTGCCCGCGCCACTTGCTGGTTGGTCGGCTGCAGACGGATCGCCTGATCGACGGCTTGCATCGCTTTGTCGCGCTGGTTGTTCTTCTGCAGGATGGCCGCCAGCGCCAAGTATTCCGTCACGGCATGCAGCGTGCGGCCCGTGCGTTCGAAGGCCAATGCCAGTCGCGAGCGCGCCAGCAAGTTTTCAGGCGCGAGGCGGGCCGCCGCCAGCCAGTCGTCCATGGCCTTTTCGCCCTCGTGCCGACCGAGATACAACTCGGCCGCCGCCATGTAGCCGCGTATCGCCTCGGGAGCGCGCCCCTTGCGCTCGAGGATTTCGGACATCTTCTCTTGCGGGATAGGATTGCTGGGGTCAGCCGTGGCCGCCTGCTGGTAGGCGGTCAGAGCCAAATCGAGCTGGCCGTTTTGCACATAGGCCAGCCCAAGGTGCTCGAGCGCAGCCGCATCGCCGGGGAACTCCTCAAGCGCGCGGCGGTAGGCCGCAATTGCATGCTCCCACTTCTGGTCCCATGCCGCGCTGTTGCCCTGGCGCAGTGCCTGATCGTATACCTCGCGACGTCCGGGCATGTTTTTCGCTCGTAGGAAGGGGTCGCAGACAGTATAGCACAGCCAACCCAGGCTCCTCGCAGCGTGCGAAGCTAGAAGCCCTCGAGTTTGGAGAGGTCGATCACGCCCTGCGGCAGGCGCGCGATGCGTTGCAGCAGACCCAGCCGGTTCTCACGCAGCATGCGCTCCTCGGCCATGACCAGCACATCTTCGAAGAAGGAGGACACAGCCGGGATGATCGGAACGAAGGCCGAGAGGAAACGATGCGCGCCGAGCTCGCCTTTCGCCTGCCATGCCATCACCTGCTGCTCGATGGGTTGCAGCGCCTGCCACAATGCGCTTTCCGCCGGGTGTACAAAGCGGCCCGAATCCACGGCGAAGGTTTCCTTCACCTCGCGCGTGATGCGCACGCAGCGAGCGTAAGCGGCGAGCACCTGCGGCCATTCCGGCCGCACGACCCAGGCGGCCAGCTCGTCGGCGGCCTGCCGTGCGAGAGCCGGACTGTGAGCGCGCTCGCCTAGCACGGCTTCCACAATGTCGTAGCGATAGCCCAAATCCGCAAGCACTCCGCGCAAGCGTCCGGCCAAGAACTCGAGCATCTGGGTCTTCACTTCGAGGGTTACCTTCACCGGCTGCACTTCGGCCGCAAGGTCCACCGCCGCTCGAAGATCGAGCGCCAAGTTCTTGCCGAGCAGGACTTGGAGAATGCCCAGAGCTGCGCGGCGCAGCGCAAAGGGATCGCGCGTACCCGTCGGCGCAAGCCCCACAGCGAATAATCCCGCCAACGAATCCAGCCGGTCGGCCAGGCCAACCACCATCCCGGCGCGTGAGGCAGGCAGCGCATCCTCCGCGCCGCGCGGCAGGTAGTGCTCGAATATGGCCTGTGCCACTTGCGGGCTCTCGCCCGAGTCGAGTGCGTAGGTGCGGCCCATGGCCCCTTGAAGCGAGGTCATCTCAACCACCATTTGGGTAGCCAGATCGGCCTTGCATAAGAAGGCCGCACGCAGTGCCGCTTCCTCCTCGCCGGGCCCAAGGCCAACGAGCGGCGCGAGGCGCTGGGTGAGGAGGTGGATGCGCTCGCTCTTTTCGAGCATCGAACCCAGCTTGCTTTGGAAGGCGAGCGTCGCCAGCCGCGGGCGGAAGGTCTCCAGCTTGTGTTTTCGG
>MGOA01000077.1 GCA_001796965.1 Chloroflexi bacterium RBG_16_64_43 | reverse complement strand
GCTGGTGGCCTGCTCGGGCGCGGGGCCCGCGACGACCACCCCGTTGCCCTCGCCCTACGTTCTCGTGACTCCCGCTCCCGATCCCGAGGTGGCCGCGGGCACGTTTCTCAGTGCGTGGCAGCGCGGCGACTACGAGGCGATGTATACCGGCCTCTCCACGCTGAGCCGCGACGCCATGACGGTGGAGACCTTCCGCGAGCGCTATCAGGAGGTGGCCGCTGCGGCCACACTCAGCGGGCTCGACTACCAGACCCACGGCGCTCGGGTCAGCACTCAGACGGCCGAGGTCAGCTTCAGTCTTACCCTGCACACAGCCGTAGTGGGCGACCTGGTACGCGAAGTGACCATGCCGTTGCGGCTGGAACAAGGCCAATGGAAGGTGGCCTGGGACGAGACCCTGATCCTGCCCGAACTCCGGGGCGGCAACACGCTGATGATGGAACAGACCATCCCGGCGCGGGGCAACATATACGACCGCAACGGAAAAGCCCTGGCGTACGAAACCGACTCCGCTTCTCTCGGCGTCATCCCGGGGCAGATCACCGATGAGGCTCGTCTCCTGGATGAGCTCAGCTCGCTACTCAACCTGCATCCGCAAGTCATCCGTGCGCTTTATGCCGATGCGCCGTCGGATTGGTACGTGCCCGTGGGCATTGCCTCGCTCGACGAGGTGAAAAGCCGCTACGAGGCCCTCACCACGCTGGGTGGTCTGGTCATGCGCACCTCCCGCTCGCGCTACTACTACGGCGGCGGGAGCGCTTCTCACGCGGTGGGCTTCATCTCGCAGGTGCCCGAGGAGCAACTCGAGGCCTATCAGGCGCGCGGCTATCGCGGCGACGAGAAGGTGGGCGTGATCGGGGTTGAGGCGTGGGGCGAGCCTTTCCTCGCGGGTAAGCATGGCGGGCGGCTTCTGGTTGTGGCGCCGACGGGTCAGGTGGTGGCCACACTGGCCGAGAGCCCGCTCCAACCCGCCGCCTCCATATACACTACCCTCGACCGTGATGTGCAAACCAAGGTCGAACGCTTCGGGCTGGGCGCATTCTCGGGCGCGATCGTCCTGCTCCAGCGGGATACCGGCGAAGTCCTGGCCATGGTCTCGAGCCCCGGCTTCGACAGCAACCTGTTTGATCCAGGTAATTACAACAGCGAGTTCCTGCTGCCCCAGATATTCAGCGACCCGCGCATCCCGCTGCTCAATCGCGCGACCCAGGGCCAATACCCGCTCGGCTCGGTGTTCAAGATCGTCACCCTGTCGGCAGCGCTCGAATCCGGGTACTACACACCGGATACGGCCTACCGCTGCACTGGCTACTTCCGCGAAATTCCTGGGGTGGTTCTCACTGATTGGACCGTCTCGTGGGGACGGCCGCCCCACGGGGTGATCGACCTGGTTCACGGACTGATCCAATCCTGCGATCCGTTCTTCTGGCACATCGGGCTCGACCTGTACACCAAAGACCAATGGTTGGTCCCCAACATGGCCCGCGGCTTCGGCCTGGGTAAGGCCACCGGCATCGAGGTACTGCCTGAGGAAGAAGGGTTGATCCCGGACCCGGCCTGGAAAAAGGAAACGCTTGGCGAAGATTGGCTGGCCGGAGATGCGGTGAACTCGGCCATCGGCCAGGGGCGCGTGCTCGTCACGCCGCTGCAGGTGGCCAACTTCGTTGCGGCGGTTGGCAACGGCGGCACGTTGTACCGCCCGCAACTCATCCATCACATCCTGCCGCCGATTGGCGACTCGCTCTACACATTTGCGCCCGAGGCCCGCGCCCAACTGCCGCTCAGCGCGCAGAACTTGGCCACGGTCCAGCAGGCCATGCAGGGCGTTGTTTCCGATCAGAACGGCACAGCGCGTTTCCGCTTTCTCGATCTGCAAGTGAAGTTGGCCGGCAAGACTGGCACTGCCGAGGATCCGGCCGGCGACCCGCATGCCTGGTTTGCCGGGTACACCTACGACAACCGCCCCGACAAGCCCGACATCGCCATGGTGGTCATCGCCGAGAATCAGGGTGAGGGTTCACAGATCGCCGCACCCATTTTCCGCCGCGTGCTGGAGATCTACTTCTTCGGTAAGCCACTGACGAAGTACCCCTGGGAATCGGAGATCGGCTTGACCGCGACGCCTACGGGCGGCCCCGACGAGACCGCCGCCCCCGCACCCTAAGCCGCGCGCGCCAACGGCCTCCACCGATATGTCGACACCCACCCTGCACCCCGGACAAATCATCAAGGCCCAATCTGGATTCTTCAGCGTGCTGTGGGCCGGGGGAATGGCCATCTGCCAATTGCGGGGCAGGCTTAAACAACATCGCCGCGCGACAGATTTGGCGGCGGTGGGCGATCGCGTACTGATCGACTTGGCCGAAGATGGCAGCGGACAGATCTGCCAGGTGCTCCCACGCGCGCGGGTTCTCTCCCGCCGCGCCCCGCGGGCCGACGACCGCCAGGCCTCGGTCGAGCAGGTGCTGGTGGCCAACCCCGATCAGGTGCTGTTCGTATTCGCCTGCGCACAGCCAGCGCCCCACCTGCGGATGCTCGACCGCTTTCTGGTGGCGGCCGAGCGCACCAACTTGCCAGCCCGCATTTGCGCAAACAAGATCGACCTCGTCGGGCCGGCAGCCGCCCGAGCACTCTTCGACTTATACCCACCGATCGGATACGAGGTGCTCTACACCTCCGCTGAGACCGGTGAAGGCGTCGCTGAATTGCGCGCCGCCCTGCAGGGGAAGCTTTCGGTTCTGTCCGGGCCGTCCGGCGCCGGCAAGACCAGCCTGCTCAACGCAGTGCAACCCGGGCTGGGGCTCAGCGTGCGGCGGGTCAGCCGCGCCACGAGCAAGGGCCGTCACACGACGGTGGTCCCGGAGATCCTGCCCCTGGCGCAGGGCGGGTTTGTGGCCGACACGCCGGGCATACGCGCCATGGGCCTATGGGATATCGAACCTGAGGAACTCGACGCGTACTTCCCCGAGATTCGGCCCCTGGTGGACCAGTGTCAATTCAACGACTGCTCGCATCTCTCTGAACCGGGGTGTGCCGTTCGCCGGGCAGCCGAGAGCGGAGGCATCGACCCGCGCCGCTACGATTCGTACACCCGCCTGAGGCGCGGCGAGCATTGAGGCCGCGGCGCGCCCTGCGGGCTGAGCGCGCTTGCCGGCGTCTGGCGCGCGTCTTATACTCCTCGCGCAGCGCAGCCCGCGCGCTTTGCGTTTCCATATGAACAAGCCTGCCACCCTTCGCTCCCGCGCCATGCGCCTCAGCCTGCAACTGGGCTTCGCCCTTTGGCTCAGCGCGTGCTCCGCCTTGCCCGCAGTTCAAATCACGCCGCCAGCCGGCGGCACGCCTCCCCTGCCGACTGTGCCCGGCCGGACCTTCGACAATGGCCATCGCATCGAAGGTGTCTTCCTCAAAGGGTTCGAGATCGCGGGTGGTCTGGCCCGCTTGGGGCAACCCATCAGCCAGCCGATTCTCGACCGCGACCTGGGTTGGGTATTGCAGGTGTTCGAGTTTGGCGTGCTCGCCCAGGATCCCTCCGACGAGCGCGTCTTTCCGCTGCGCGCCAATGTCATCCTCGGGCGACAAACGGCGCCGGCCGCGCCCAGCCCAGACAGCGGCTGCACCTTCTTCGCCGAAACCGGTCACAACCTGTGCCACAGCCTGCGCCTCTTCTGGGAATCATCCGACCGCGCGCGCCTCGGGCTGCCCATCTCGGAAGAGTGGGTTGAGAACGATGGCGGGCTCACGCAGGATTTCGAATTCGCACGGCTGCATGCCGTCGCCGGCCAGATCGCGCGCCAACCTATCGGCGCCTCTTTCTTTGCAGCGCGCGGCTATGATGCCGCATTCCTCGAGCCGCCGGTCGCGATCACACCTACCTCGCTGCCGCGTGCCACCGCCAGCCTGGCGCCGTTGCCCACGCTCGCCTCCACCGCTCCGGCCATCGCCGCCTCGCCGTCACCAATCCCGCCCGAAGTGGCCGGCGCAACGCCCACCGCACTTGTGTTCTCGAACGGCCTGGCCGTCGGAGGGGAGTTCCTCATCGCCTATCGGGCTGCAGGGGGTGAGGTGTGGCTCGGATCACCGCTCTCGGCCGCCTTCGTCGACCAGGACCTCGGCCTCACGCTGCAAGTCTTCGAATACGGCGCGCTGGCCATGGAACCCGATGGCGACCATGCCTTCCTGGCCAGCGTCACCACTCTGATGGGCCGCCAACAGGCGCCCGTGCCCGCCGCAAATGACTCGGGCTGCGACTACTTTGAGGAAACCGGCCACAACGTGTGCTACGAGTTCCGTACGACATACCGCGAACTGGGGCGCTTACGGCTGGGTTTCCCGCTCACCGAGGTGGCAATGGATACCCGCGGCGTTCTCGGCCAGGATTTCGAATACGCACGGCTCGAATGGCTCAACGGAAAGGTCCACCGCGCGCCGATCGGGCGCGACTTCCTTCGCACGCGCAGCGCCGGGGCTTTCTCTGGCTCCTGAGCGCACCCCATCCACTCACCAATCCGCCAACGCACAGGGATCATCCGCCGCTTGGGCCTGCGCTCGATCGAAGGCGGATCTGTGCCGATTGAAGGGCCAACGCAACCGGCCCGGCATGCCCGCTCCCCCCTCCACCAAGGAGTTCTCGGCACGGCACGTCGTAGACAAATGTACGCTCAAGGATGAGCCACGCTGCGACTCCGAAAGTCGCCTCATCTGGTCAGAAAATGGCCTCTGCGACTTGACTCACCGCCGAGGTTGTGCTACGATTTTGGCTGTGTGGGACGCGGTATTAGCTCGGAAGGCAGGACCGCCGCTCTAGCAACACTCGGAGCGGCATTTTCTGTTCCTCTCCACCGCTGGCTGCGCCCTTGGACCCACTTTCTTTTCCGGCAACAGGAGGCACGGGCATGACTGAACGAATCGTTGGAACCGTCAAGTGGTTCAATGCCACCAAGGGCTATGGCTTCATTGCCCGCGAGGGTGGCGAGGATGTCTTCGTCCACTTCTCAGCCATTCAAATGGATGGCTACAAGAAGTTGGAGGAAGGCCAGCAGGTGGAGTTCTCGATCGAGAACGGCCCCAAGGGATTGCAGGCAGCGAACGTCATTCCCGTCCGCTAGGCAACCGAAGGCATTCCCAGAACCAAAAACGGCCCGTCCAGTGGACGGGCCGTTCAGTTAACTTCTCAGGGTCAGGGGCTGCTGCGGATCCGTGCGCCAAGTTGATCCTCAAGCGCACGGATGATGCTCAGCCGAACCTGGGCCACCTCGCCGTCAGTCAGCGTGCGGTCCTCGGCCTGATAGGTGAGGGAGAAGGCCAGACTCTTCTTGCCCTCGCCCGCTTGCGCTCCACGATAAACATCAAAGAGGCGCACCTCGCGCAGCAACGGCGCGCCCGCCGTGCGCATCACTTCCATCACGCGCCCGGCCGGCACCTGCTCGCCTACAATCAGCGCCACGTCCTCTAGCACCGGCGGGACACCCGGGATGGCCGTCATGGTGAATCGCGGGGGGATGCAGTCGAACAACGCCTGTAAGTCGAGGTCGGCCGCCAGCACTGGCTGGGCGAAACTGAAGCGCTGCGCCACCACCGGATGCAGCTCGCCCAGCACGCCCATCGCTCGCCCCGCAACCAAGAGGTTGGCGGATTTCCCCGGATGGAATGCTGGATGAGGCGCCTCGGCTAAGGTCGTTTCTCCCAGATGCAGTCCCCGAGTCAACATCTCGATAATGCCCTTCAGGTCGTAGAAGTCCAGGGCCGTCCCCGCCGGGCTCGACCAGTGCGCAGGCTCGCGCACGCCACTGAGCACGATGGCCAAGCGCAGCGGCTCCTCAGGCAAGCCCTCGCCCGATGGATGAAATTCCGGGCCGATCTCGAAGACCGCCACGCGCGGCCGCTGCCCCGCTTGCCGCGCGGCCACTTCCATCACACTCGAGAGCAGCGACCGCCGCAGCACACTGCGGTCTGGGCCGATGGGGTTGGCGATTTCAACGTACTGTGAGCGCGCCAGCGCCGCCCCGGCCGGGTCGAGCTGCGCCTCGCGCTCGGGCGAGGTAAAGCGGTAAGTGATCACCTCCTGCAAGCCGGCCTGGACCAGCAGATCGCGCACCGCCTCCTCGCGTTCGAGGCCGGGGTTATCCCGCTGGGGCGGCAGAAGCGTGGCGAGTTGCGCCTCCGGGATGCGTTCGTAGCCGTGTACTCGCGCGATTTCTTCAATCAGATCGGCCTGGCCAATCACTCCCGGCCCGACGTCGAGGCGGTGATCGGGCACACTCACGCGTAATACACGCGGCGCTCCAGCCTGCTTGCCCCGGCGGCCTCGCCCGGCAGGGGCGGCTGGGCGCAGTTCAACGCCAAACTCGAGCCGTTCGAGGATGCGCACGACTTCGCGTTCCGCGATGGGTACGCCCAGCAGCGCCTCCACGCGAGCCAGCGGCAGGTCGACGGTTACGCGCGCAGCTTTGCGCGGATAGGCGTCCACCACGTCGCGGGCCACTACCCCCTGGCATTCCTCCGCCATGAGCGAGGCCGCGCGCGCCACAGCGCGTACCGTCATTGCCGGATGGACACCTCGCGAGAACCGGTACGAAGCTTCTGAAGGCAAGCGCAGCGCCTGCACCGCGCGGCGGATGCTGATGAAATCCCACGCGGCGCCTTCCAGCAGGATCGAGGTTGTGCCCTCGGTCACCTCAGATTCCGCGCCGCCCATCACTCCGGCGATGGACAGCGCGCCTCGGCTGTCGCACACCAGGATCATGTAATCCTCAAGTACGCGCTCAACGCCGTCGAGGGTGGTCAACCGCTCGCCAACTTCGGCCAAGCGGGTATGGATGACCACCGGCCCGGCGCCAGCCCGCCGCGTAAGCACATCCCAGTCGAAGGCGTGCAGCGGCTGTCCGGTTTCGAGCATCACGTAGTTCGTGATGTCGACCACGTTGTTGATCGGGCGCATGCCCGCCCGGCGCAAGCGGCGCTGCATCCACTCCGGGCTGGGCCCAATCTTCACCTCGCGAATGAGCGCCGCGGTAAAGCGTGGGTTGAGATCCGGCCGGCGGATCTCGATGCGCAGCGAACCGCGCAGAGGCTTGCCGCTGCCGCGCAGCGCGTAGGAGGGCTGGCGCAGCTTCTGCCCGGTGAGCGCAGCCACCTCGCGCGCGATGCCAACCAGGCTTGCTGCGCGTGCCATATTGGGATTGATCTTCACACTGAAGACCCGGTCACCCAGGACCTGCACCAGCGGCACGCCCGTGGGCAAGTCCGCCTCGAGGATCATGACCCCTTCGTGCTCTTCGGATAGGCCAAGTTCCTTCTCCGAACAAATCATCGACGACGATTCAACGCCGCGGATCTTCATGCGCTTGAGGGTGGTGAGCACCCGCCCCGGCGCATGCCCGTCGTAAAGCGTCGCACCCTCGCGGGCGTAGGCCACCTTGAGCGGCTGGGCCAGCGGCCCCTGACCTTTGTACGGGAACAGGTTCGATGCGCCGGTGAGCACAGTCTGCTCCACCAACCCGTCGAACAGACGGCACAGTACGAGCCGGTCGGCGTTGGGGTGCGGCATAACCTCCCGCACCTCGCCCACGACGATCTTCTCGGGATCCCAGGCCAGCCCGTCGCTCTCGCGCCCCGGAAGTGCGGGCAGCCCGACACTGGCAATGTTCTCAACCTCCAGGCCAGCGAAGATCAGGCGGGCGGCTAATGCCTCGGGCTCGAGTGTCAATCGCACATAGTCTTTCAGCCACGAAAGGGGTATTTCCATGATCCACCTCCAGCGCGCCGTCGCCGCGCCCTGTTCACCGGTTCAGAACTGTTCGAGAAAGCGCGGGTCGTTGGCCCAGAAGGCGCGGATATCGGTAATGCCATGACGCAGCATAGCGATGCGTTCCGGGCCCATTCCGAAGGCGAAGCCGGAGTAACGCCGCGGATCGTATCCGCCGTTGTGCAACACGATCGGGTGGACCATTCCTGCGCCGAGGATCTCGAGCCAGCCGCTGCGTTTGCACACCGGGCAGCCGCTTCCGCCGCAGATGAAACACTCGATGTCCATCTCCGCGCTCGGTTCGGTGAAGGGGAAGTAATCGGCGCGGAAGCGCACGCGCACCGAGGCGCCAAACATGCGCCGCGCGAAGTCGGCGAGGGTCCCCTTGAGGTTGGCCAAGGTGACGCCCGCCCCCACCGCTAAGCCCTCCACCTGATAGAACTGCGCTTCGGCGCGCGCCGTCACCTGCTCGTAGCGGAAGCACATGCCGGGCAGGACGACGCGAATCGGCTCGGGGCAGCGTTCGCGCATCACGCGCACCTGCCCGGGCGAGGTGTGGGTGCGCAGGATGACCCCCGGGCGCGTGGTGTGGAAGGTGTCCTGCATGTCGCGCGCCGGGTGATGGGGCGGGAAATTCAGCAACTGGAAGTTGAATTCGTCGCTCTCCACCTCGCGGCTGCGGTAGACCTG
>MGOA01000076.1 GCA_001796965.1 Chloroflexi bacterium RBG_16_64_43 | reverse complement strand
GGGCGATGGTCTATCTCGCCGCGGCGACGGTGATCTTCTTACGCTGGTTCGCGGACGACGGCGCGCCCGAACGGGATGCGCCGCGCGGCTTAGACATTTCCGATGCGGAGGTGGTGCATGGCTGACCCGCTGCCCGAATTCCACATGCCCAATCCCAGCTTCTGGCCGCTCGGCCTGGCGCTCGGCGCAACGCTGCTCGCGGCCGGAGTGATCTCTAGCCTGTGGGTCAGCCTGGCCGGATTGGTGCTGCTGTTCATCTCAATCGGCGGCTGGGTTGCCGAGGATCGCGGCGAAGGTGAAGCGGAGGCGCATCATGGCTGAGCTGCAGGCCGCGACCGCCTTCGTCCCGCAGCGCGAGAACGCCAAGCTCGCGGTGTGGGCATTCCTGGGTGGCGAGGTAGTGTTCTTCGGCGCGCTGATTCTCACCTTGATCGTATTCCGGGCGCGCGAGGCGGCGGCCTTCGCCGAGGTGCGCACGCTGCTCAGCATCCCGCTTGTGGGGCTCAACACATTCATCCTGATTCTCTCCAGCTACCTCGTCGTCCGGGCCCTGGGGGCCATTCGCGCGGGGCGCCAGCGCAGCCTGCTCTGGCATCTGGCGGGGATATTCGTGCTGGGCGCGCTGTTCCTGGGGGGGCAGGCGCTGGAGTGGTCGACCCTCTTTGCCGAAGGTCTGAGCGTCAGGTCCGCCTTCGGCACGCCCTTCTTTGCCATCACTGGGCTGCATGGCACGCACGTTTTGGTGGGCCTGATGTGGCTGGTCTACGTGATCGTGCTCGCGTTGCGGGGGCGCTACTCGTCCGCCTCGCACCAGGGCGTCGAGACCTTCGGCCTGTACTGGCACTTCGTGGACGTGGTTTGGATCGTGCTGTTTACGTTGTTCTATCTCATCTAGAGGGACTTCATGAACGAGCCCAAGATACATCCGGCGGCGCCGCAGTACGCGTGGGTTTTCGCGGCGCTGGTCGCCCTGACCGGTTTGGAGGTGGGTGCGAGTTACCTGGCGCCGCAGGTGCGCCTGCCGCTGCTCTTGATCTTCGCTGGCGCCAAGGCGCTGCTGGTGGTGCTGTACTTCATGCATCTGCGCTTCGACAGCCGCATCTACGCCGGGCTGCTGCTCATCGGCCTGCTGCTTGTCTCCCCGCTCATTCTGATCGTGGCCCTCATCACACCGGCGGGCTAGATCCGCTGGGGCGAGCCAAGCAGGGGCAGCCGCAGTCTGCCTTCTTCGTTGCACAGCGGATGGCTGCCAACCGATTCGATTAGAATCGCATCTCGATCGAACACCCCGAACCTTGCCGCTGGATATCCTAGATGCTGGGAGCCCCGCCCATGGAGCGCTTGCTGCAGCCCGAGATCTGGATCGCTTTCCTCACCCTGGCCTCGCTCGAGATCGTGCTGGGCATCGACAACATCGTCTTCATCTCCATCTTGGCCGACCGCTTGCCCCACGCCCAACAGCCTCGTGCGCGCACGTTGGGCCTGGCCATGGCCATGCTCACTCGCATCGCGCTGCTCTTTTCGATCTCGTGGTTGATCGGGCTGACTGAGCCTCTGTTCAACGTTTTCGGCCGAGCGATATCACTGCGGGATGTGATCCTGGGTGTAGGCGGCCTATTCCTCTTGGCCAAGGCCACGACCGAGATCCACGCCAAGCTCGAGGGCCTCGAGCACGGGCGAACAGCGCGGGCGGGCGGCTCGCTGTGGGGCGTGGTGGCGCAAATCGGGCTGATGGACATCATCTTCTCACTCGACTCGGTGATCACCGCAGTCGGCATGGCCAAGGACCTGTGGGTCATGGTCGCGGCAATCGTCGTGGCAGTCGGCGTCATGATGGTGGCCGCCGGCGGGCTCAGCCGTTTCGTCAACGAGCACCCCACGATCAAGGTGCTGGCGCTCAGCTTTCTGCTGCTCATCGGAGTCTCGCTGCTCCTGGAGGGTTTCCACTTCGAGATTCCCAAGGGATACATTTACTTCGCCATGGGCTTTTCGCTATTCGTTGAGCTGGTCAACATGCGCATCCGCGCGCGGGAGAAGGCGCCGGTGAGGCTGCGCGGTCCGCAGCTCGAGAAGAGCGAGGCCAGCGGGCCACGCACCTAGCGCGGCGGGGCGGGGTAATTCTCACACGGATTCCCTGGAGGAGCTTTCTATGAATGCACTGGTGACCACGCTGGCAACGCTGCTGGTGCCCGGCGTTGCGAGTCTTGTCGTGCCGTACTTCATCCTCAGGGCTACCGGCCAACCTCTGCTACGCGCCCTGGGAGCCGTGCAGATCGCGGCGCTGCTCCTCGCGTTTGGTGGAGCGGCCATGGTGGTGTGGGTCTCATTCTCGTTTGTGCGCCACGGCGGGGGAACGCCGGTTCCGGTTGTCCCGCCCAAGCGTTTTGTCTCGCACGGGCTGTATCGCTGGGTGCGCAACCCGATGTATGTCGGTGCCTTGCTGGTGCTCGTGGGAGTGGTCATCTTCTACGGATCGCTGTGGGTCCTCGTCTACGCCGCCGGGCTGTGGGCCGCGTTGCATTCCTTTACCGTTCTGTTCGAGGAGCCGCAGCTCAAGAGGCGTTTCGGCGCGCCGTACGAAACCTATTTGAAAGAGGTGCCGCGCTGGATACCCCGCGCGCGTAGGACACGTGCCTAGGGTGGGTCCATCCGCTCTGGGCGAGCTCGCCAAGCAGTCAGTCGATTGACTGAGCAGGGTCAGCACTCGGCACCAGGCTGGAGTGCGAGGTCGATGCCGAAGTCACGTTAACAAGTGCGGAAACGGAGTGTCAGAAGCGCCAATTCGTGGAGGCCTTCGAAGTCCTCACGTCCGTGCACGACGCTTTGGGTTTCCTCACTCTCGCCGCCACGCGTCTGGCAGAGCGAGGGCAGTTTCAATATAACGCGTGCCTTCTCGAGATGGACATGGGCCCAGGTGAGAAGGCGCTGCCCGGGCCGCGCCTTCTGAGCACGCGCGGGCGATGCGCGACCAGCGCTGATCCGGCGACAAGTGCCTCAGCGGCCGAAGGCCACGTAACCGAGCGCGAACGCCGCACCCGCGAACATAACGTAGGCCGGCACCAGCGCGGCGCCGAGATAGAGCTGAACCCCGCCCGCCAAGAGCGCCGCGAACACCACCGCCCCGGCCGTCTTGCGCATAGCGCTTTCCAACCGCGCCACCCGCCGCTCGAGCTCGGGCGCGCGCATCTCGAGTTCGCCCCGCTCAATGCGCGCGGCCAATCCCTGCACCTGGCGCGGCAACGTGATCAGCGTGCGCAGAACTTCGAGCGCCTCGTCGAGCCAGGATTGCCAACCGGACTTGGCTTCTTCGGCCATGAGCTTTTGTGCCACGGGCATCAGGCCCTCCCACACGTTGAAATGCGGGTCGAGCCCGGTGCACATCCCCGATAGGATGGCCACGCAACGCCCGGCCAGGATGAGATTCTGCGGTACCTGAAACGGCATGTCGTACAAGAGCTCGCGGAACTCGGCCGCGAATTGCTGCATCTCCTCGCGGTGCATCGAGCGTAGCTCCGACATGCTGCGCCCCCAGAAGCGCTCGAACACATGCGCCTCGGCGCGCGCCAGCAGTTCGAGATCCGCGCCGGGCAGCAGCACCCCCAGCAACTGGTAACCGCGAATCAGGCGGGCCGCATCACGCGTGCCGATCCCGATGACCAGCTCGCGCGCGCCGGCGCGCACAGTGGAGGGTACCCGCCCGACCATGCCGAAGTCGACGAAGGTCAATTGCCAACCGGCCGGCCCGGGCGTGACGAACAAGTTGCCGGGGTGCGGGTCGGCGTGGAAGAATCCGTCGTCGAATATCTGCTTCAGGTAGGTGGTGAAAAGCCTCTGCGCCACGGCGCGCCGGTCGACGGCGGCCGCGGTGATGGCTTCGTAGTCGGTGATCTTGATGGCGTACACGTCTTCGAGCGTGAGCACGCGCCGAGTGGTGTGCGACCACAAAACGCGCGGCACGCGCACGCCCGGGTCGCCCTGGAAGTTGGCGGCGAACGCTTCCGCATGGCGTCCTTCTTCAAGGTAGTCGATCTCCTCGTACAGCGTGCGCGAAAACTCTTCGAGCAGCGCAGGCACATTGGCGCGCCGTCGCACAGGCGGGTAGCGTTGGACCCAGCGCCCGACCATGCGCAGCGCCGCGAGGTCGGTCGCGATCAGGCGTTCGATCCCCGGGCGCTGGATCTTCACCACGACTCGCGCATCGTCCACGGACGTGCCGGCCTCGGGGGCCCGCAGCGTCGCACGATGCACCTGCCCCAGCGAGGCGGCCGCCAGCGGCTCGGCCTCGAACGACGCGTAACGCGCCAAGAGGAGCGCGCCGAGTTCCGCTTCCGCCAGGCGGCGGATCGCCGCGAAAGGTTCCGCCGGCACCTCATCCTGCAGGCCGGCCAGCTCGGCGGTGACCTCCGCCGGCAGCACGTCCACCCGTGAGGAGAGGAATTGGCCGACTTTGATCATCACTCCGCCCAGGCGGATGGCCAGCCGCCGGTAACCGCGAGCGATCCCGATCAGGCGATGCGCGCGTGTGGCGCGCGACCAGCGGCGCATCCCGATCGCGACCAACAGCACGTCGCACACGAGGAGGGTGAGGGTCACTCGAGCGAAGAAAAGCAGGATGCGCAGGTAGCGCGTGGCGGACATGTGATCCTTCGAGTGAGATGCCGGCCAACGACGGCGGCCCGCGCAGTATAGCATGCGCGCTTCGCGCAGCGCGCCGTGCGTGCGGTCGGCCTGCGGAGCCGTGTGAGCCGTTCTGATAGAATGGCCGGGTTCCGGCAGCAGAAAAACGCGCACCACGTTGGAGATCTTCACCGGTGATACGACCTATGCGGGCGGTTGTTGGCATTGCAGTGGTCGGGCTTGGCCTCGCGGCCGCCTGCACCTTCATGCCTGCGCCGGTGCCTCCAACCGCGGACCTGGCGAAGATAGTCGAGGCCACCCTGGCCGCGCAAGGCATCAACATGCCGCCCACCTCGCCGGCGCTTGATCCGCCCACGCTTGTAGTCGTGGCTCCAACGGAAGTCCAGTCCACGCCGACACCCGTCGTGCTCGTGCCCGGCAGTATCTCCGGTTCGCTTTCCTACCCTGGGTCCGTCATCCCACCGCTGCTCATCGTCGCGTTCCGCGGCGAGGGCGGGCCGCGGTTCTCCGTCGAGGTTCCCCAGGGGAGTGCCACCTACACCATCGGCGATGTACCCCCGGGCATTTATCACGTTGTGGCTTATGTCGTGCCTTCCGCGTCCGAGGGCATATTGGTCGGGTTGGCCGCCGGCTACTCAAACGCGGTGGCCTGCGGCCTGCGCTTCGGCTGCGATGATCACGGCTTGCTGCCGGTCGTCGTCGGTTCCGGCGAGGCAGTGACCGGGATCGACCCCCAAGATTGGTACGCGCCGGAGGGCACCTTCCCTCCGATGCCAGACTGAGCGAGGTCACCCATGAGATATGCCCTGCCTATTGTCTTGAGCGCGGCGGCGACGGCCGCCCTGGCCTGCCAGGTCGGCGGGTTGGCGCCGACGCCCACTGCGAACCCGACGCCGACACCCACCGTGGCTCCTTCGCCGACGCCGCTGCCGACCGTGCCGCCGCCGACGGCGACGCCCAGTACGCCGGTCATCGACGCGCTCAATGCAGCCGGCCTCGCGCCGCGTTTCGTGATCCCGGCCTCGCTCAACGACATCAAGCGCATCA
The DNA here is from genome assembly GCA_001796965.1 of Chloroflexi bacterium RBG_16_64_43. Taxonomy (GTDB): domain Bacteria; phylum Chloroflexota; class Anaerolineae; order Anaerolineales; family RBG-16-64-43; genus RBG-16-64-43. Next base: position 3,587 of record MGOA01000076.1, on the reverse strand, counting down.
CCTTCTCGCCAGATGGTCGTCTCCTGGCGACGGCCTCCGGGGGTAGTTCGCTGAGCTCCGATTACGCCGTCCGCCTGTGGAACCCGGCGGAGGGCACGCTGGTCTTCACCCTTGAGGGGCACTCAGGCATCGTGTGGGATGTGGCCTTTGCGCCGGATGGGCGCTGGCTGGCCTCGGTCTCGGACGACAAGACACTGCGCGTATGGGATACGAGGGCCGGCGTCGCAGCGCAAGTCGCCCACCTGCCAGGCGCGGCCAACAGCGTGGTCTTCTCGCGCGACGGCACGCGCCTTGTGATTGGCGTGGCGCTTGGGAAGGACGGCCTGCTCTACTCCTACGATTTGGCGAGCGGCGCGCTCTCGGGAGGCTTTGCGGCCCACGCGTATAGCATCCCCTCACTCGCGCTCTCGCCCGATGGCGGAGCATTGGTCTCGCTCGGGACGGTGGATCGCACGATCAAGGTGTGGATTACGGACATTCTCGAGGCCGGTCCGTTCAAGTCCTTCTCGCTGGGCGGGCAGGGTGGCAATGTCGCCTTCTCGCCGGATGGCGGGCTGGTGGCCGCCGGCCTGTGCGTCAAGTCGACGCCCAGCTTCAAATGCACTCAGGGAGAGGTTTGGTTGTGGCGCATCTCGGACGGGGTGCGCCCGGTCGACATGGAAGGCCCGACCGGCAAGGTGCAGGGGGTTGCGATCTCGCCCAACGGCCAGCTCATTGCGGGCGGCGCCGAAGACCAGACGGTTTGGATCTGGCGCCCCGCGGACGGCCAAGTGGTGACGCGCCTCACCGCGCACCGCACCTTCCTCGAAAGCGTGGCCTTCTCACCCGATGGACGCTTACTGGCCTCCTCTTCGACGGACGGCACCCTGATCATCTGGGCCGTGCGCTAAGGCGCACCTGCATGAGGAGGGCATAGCACGCATTACCATTGACCGCGCGCGCACGGGGCGCGCAGGAGTCCCGCATTGGCGTGACGAGGACGGCGAGGGATCGCCAGATTGCCAACTGTCTGTTCGATCGCAACGCTCCCGGCGTCGCGCAATCGATTACAGACACACGATCATGCGCAGGGGCTGCACCATTGGGTGCAGCCCCTTGCCTCGCGGGTGACAAGATCCCCCTCTGCGACTCAGGAGGGATTGGGTAGAATGGTCGGACCCACACAACTCGCGCGGCGGGAGAACCATGGCCTCGAAACCCTTCGTCTTGCATGCACCCTATAAACCCACCGGCGACCAGCCGCAAGCGATCGAGCAATTGGTGCAAGGCTTGTCGCAAGGGGAGAAACACCTGGTGCTCCTGGGCGCGACGGGCACGGGCAAAACCTTCTCCATCGCCAATGTCATCACCCAGCTTCAGCGGCCGGCGCTGGTCATCGCCCACAACAAGACCCTGGCGGCGCAGTTGTATTCCGAATTCCGCGACTTCTTCCCCGACAACGCGGTCGAGTACTTCGTCTCGTACTACGACTACTACCAGCCCGAGGCCTACGTCCCGCGCCACGACCTGTATATCGAGAAGGAGACCGAGATCAACGAAGAGATCGAACGCCTGCGCCTGGCAGCGACGACCGCGCTGCTCTCGCGGCGCGACGTGCTGATCGTGGCCTCGGTTTCATGTATCTACGGCCTGGGCTCGCCGGAGGCCTACGGCAAAGTGGTCATCGTGGTCGAGAAGGGGCAGGCCGTGCGGCGCCAGGCCCTCTTGCGCCAGCTGGTGGAGAGCCATTACGAGCGCAACGACTTGGACCTGAAGCGCGGGGCCTTCCGCGTGCGCGGCGACACGGTGGAGGTCATGCCGGCCTACAGTGATACCGCCGTGCGCCTGTCTTTCTTCGGCGACGAAGTGGAACGGCTGACCGAGCTGCACCCGGTGACCGGCGAGATCCTGGCCGATCTCGAGCGGGCGGAGATCTACCCGGCGCGCCATTTCATCACCGAGGACGAGAAACTTCGCGCGGCGGTGGTGGATATCGAAGCGGAGGCGGCCGAGCGGGTGGCCTGGTTCCGCGCCCACGAAAAGCCGCTGGAGGCGGAACGCCTCGAACAGCGCACGCGCTACGACCTGGAAATGATGCGCGAGGTGGGCTACTGCGCCGGCATTGAGAACTACTCGCGCCACCTCGACCGACGCGCCGCCGGCTCGCCGCCGTGGGTGCTGCTGGATTACTTCCCGCCCGACTATTTGTTGATCCTCGATGAGAGCCATATGACCGTGCCGCAGGTGCGCGGCATGTGGGGCGGCGACCGCTCGCGCAAGCAGGTGCTGGTGGATTTCGGCTTCCGCCTGCCCTCGGCCCTCGACAACCGGCCGCTCTCGTTCGATGAATTCGAAGAGCACATGGGCCAGACGGTGTACACCTCGGCCACGCCCGGGCCGTATGAACTGGAACGGGCCGAGCGCGTGGTGGATCAAATCATTCGCCCCACCGGCATCGTCGACCCGCAGGTCGAGGTGCGCCCGGTGCAGGGGCAAGTGGACAACCTGCTGACGGAGATACGCGCGCGGGTGGCACGCGGCGAGCGGACGCTGGTGACCACCCTCACCAAGCGCATGGCCGAAGACCTCGCCGATTACTTGCATGAGGCGGGCATCAAGGTCCACTACCTGCACTCGGAGGTGGAGACCCTCGAGCGGGTGGAGATACTGCGCGACCTGCGCCTGGGTGCCTACGACGTGGTGGTGGGCATCAACCTTCTGCGCGAAGGGCTCGACCTGCCAGAGGTCTCGCTGGTGGCCATCCTCGACGCCGACAAAGAGGGCTTCCTGCGCTCCGACACGGCGCTCATCCAGACCATCGGGCGCGCCGCGCGCCACGTGCAAGGTCTGGTCATCATGTACGCCGACCATCGCACCGAGTCGATGGAGCGCGCCCTGCGCGAGACCGATCGCCGCCGCGCCAAGCAGGTCGAATACAACCGCGAACACGATATCGAACCGGTGAGCATCGTCAAGGCGGTGCACGACCTGACCGAGCGCGTTCGCAGCGAGGGCGAACCGGAAGCGGCTCAGACCGCGGCGCGGGGTGAACTGCCGCGGGCGGAGATGGAACGCCTGGTGCACGAACTTGAAAAGGAAATGCGCACGGCGGCGCAGTCCCTGGAGTTCGAAAAGGCGGCTATGTTGCGCGACCAGGTGTACGAGTTGCGTGGCGCGCTGGAAGAAGAGCGCGTTGTTCGCGGCGGGACAGCGCGCGGCGCGTCGCCGGAGCCCGCCGCGCCCGGCCCGGGTGAGCGCCCTCGCTCACGTCGCAGGCGAGGGTAGGCAGGGCGCGACCCCGCTGGCTACATCCCCTTGGCCGCCCCTGCCTCTTGGGTGTCATCGCGAGGAGGCTTGCGGGGCATAGCCCACCAATCTGACGTGGCAATCTCGGCTGCAACGATAAGGAGCCCAGCGGCAGACATAGTCCCCGGCGATCGCGGGCCGAGATTCCTCGGGGAAGATCATCCCTCGGAATGACGCGGGGGGACCGAATCACAACAGGCGCCGATGAGGCGCCTGTTGTTCTTGTAGGCAGGGTCGAATCAGAGCGTGCGCACGTCGATGACGCGCAGCGCGTGCGGGCGGACCGCTTTCTCTAGCGCCTC
>MGOA01000075.1 GCA_001796965.1 Chloroflexi bacterium RBG_16_64_43 | reverse complement strand
CGCACAAGAACCACACCCAAACCAGGAGAAGCAACGTGTTCAAGCCCACCGACGTGCAAGCGCTCGCCATCAACACCATTCGCTTCCTCTCGGCAGATGCCGTCCAACAGGCGAACTCCGGCCATCCCGGTCTGCCCATGGGCTGCGCCGCCATCGCCTACACCATCTGGACGCGACACCTTCGCCACAACCCGCGCAACCTGAAATGGCCAAACCGCGACCGCTTTATCCTCTCCGGCGGCCACGGATCGATGCTGCTCTATTCGCTGCTCCACCTCAGCGGATACGACCTCTCGCTCGACGAGCTCAAGCGGTTCCGCCAGTGGGATAGCCGAACCCCCGGTCACCCCGAGGCAGGGCTGACTCCTGGCGTTGAAGTCACGACTGGCCCGCTGGGCCAGGGCTTGGCCAACGGCGTCGGCATGGCGCTGGCCGAAGCCCACCTCGCCGCCGAGTTCAATAAGCCCGGCTTCCCGCTTATGGACCACGCAGTCTACGCGATCGTCACCGACGGCGACCTCATGGAAGGCGTTGCGTCCGAGGCCGCCTCCTTCGCCGGGCACCAGAAGCTGGGCAAGCTCATCTACGTGTACGACGACAACCGCATCACGATCGATGGGCCCACCGACCTCGCATTCACCGAGGATCGTGGGGCGCGCTTCGCCGCTTACGGCTGGCAGGTGTTGACCGTCGCCGACGGAAACGACGTCGAGGCGATCGACGCCGCCATTATGCAGGCCAAGGCCGACCCGCGCCCCTCGCTGATCATGGCTCGCACTCACATCGGATTCGGCATGCCCAAGAAGCAAGACACCTCCAAGGCGCACGGCGAACCGCCAGGCGATGATGAGCTCAATGCGGCCAAGGCCAGGCTCGGCTGGCCGCTTGAACCGCGATTCATCATCCCCGACGAGGTTCGCGACCATATGCGCGAGGCCGTTGAGCGCGGCGCAAAACTCGAGGGTGAGTGGACCGCGCTCAATGCCAGGTACCGCTCTGCGTTTCCAGACCTGGCGGCCGAGTTCAGCCGTCGCATGAGTGGCGGCCTTCCTCCCGGATGGGAAACCGCGCTGCCCGTCGTGCCGGCCGATCCGAAAGGCATCGCCACGCGCGTCTCCTCTGGGGCGACAATCAACGCCCTGGCGCCGGTCCTGCCCGAACTGATGGGCGGTTCGGCCGACCTTACCCCCTCCAACAACACCTGGATCAAGTCGAGCGTCGCCTTTCAGCCCGAGGCCCGCGAGGGGCGTAACATCCACTTCGGTGTGCGCGAACATGGCATGGGGTCGATCGCCAACGGCATGGCGCTGCACGGCGGCCTGATCCCTTATGCGGCCACCTTTCTCGTCTTCTCCGATTACATGCGCCCGGCGATCCGTCTCTCGGCGCTTTCCCACATCGGCAGCGTGTGGATCTTCACCCACGACAGCATCGGCCTGGGCGAGGACGGCCCGACTCACCAGCCGGTGGAGCACCTTGCTGCCCTGCGCGCCATCCCCAACCTGGTCGTGCTGCGCCCGGCGGATGCCAATGAGGTGAGCGAGGCGTGGCGTGTCGCGATTGCCCGGCGCAACGCGCCGACAGTGCTGGCCCTCACCCGCCAGGCTCTGCCTGTCGTCGATCGGGCCAAGTATGCCTCCGCCGCGGGCCTCGCCCGGGGCGCGTACGTCTTGGCTGATCTCGGTCAAGGCAAGCCGCAGATCCTCCTCATGGCCTCGGGCTCAGAGGTCGCCTTGGTATTGGAGGCGGGCGCAAAGCTGGCCGAGGCGGGCATCGCCTCGCGCGTCGTCTCTTTCCCTTCGTGGGAGCTCTTCGCCGCGCAAGACGAAGCCTACCGCGCCTCGGTCTTGGCGCCTTCGATCAGGCCGCGTGTCGCCGTCGAGGCGGGCGTTGCGCAGGGCTGGGATCGCTGGGTGGGCGAGGCCGGGGAGGTCATCGCCATGAATCGCTTCGGCGCCTCCGCCCCGGCAAAGGTGCTCTTCGAACAGTTTGGATTCACCCTTGTCAACGTCGTTGAGGCATCGATGCGAGTGCTCAAGCGCTAGGCATTCCGCGCCGCACCGAGAAGAGGCCACCTGCGATTGGCAGGTGGCCTCTTCTCGTTGGGAAAAGTTCACGCACCAGGCTTGTGCGCCTAGAAGACGAACGGCACGAACTTCTTCGTCACGCGCATGTATTCGCGATAGCGTTCGCCAAACTTCGATTCGTTCTCACGCTCTTCAACAGTCGCCGTGACTAGTAGCCCGGAAACCGCGAGCCCCAGCAGAGCCCCGGCGAGCCACCCTGGCGATTTCAGATACACGCCCAGGGCGAATAGGATGAGCGAAAGGTAGAGCGGGTGCCGGATATAGCGATAGGCCCCGCGCCGAACGATCACCGTTGTTGTCTCGATGCCGGCCGAGGTTCCCCCGTGCATCCGCAGCAGCGAGAAGCCGTGCAGGGCAAGTAAGCCCGAGCTTGCGAGCAGGACCCACGAGACAATTTGCCGCAAGGCCAGCGGATTCGAAAACCATGTGGGTACGTTGGCAAGGATCAACCCCAGGATGGCTTCGAAGGCAACTAGGCGAGGCAAGGCATGTGTCCGACCATGCCGTACCACTCTCCAGAAACTGGCGATGAGCACGCCCGAGAGGAGGGCGAATGCTCCAAGACGCACAACCGCGCTTGCATCCAATCAGCGCCTCCTGTCAAACGGGGTGGCTTCCATATCGCGCACTTGCCGCCGGCCACCATAGGCTGCAACGCCAATGGAGAGATCAACCCACGGCTATCCAATCCCCTTTCCGTCGATAATACTCGAAGGGACGCGGGCGGATTCCCCCCGCGCCTGGAGGCGGACAGATACTGACGCACTCCCCCTCCGTGTCGCCGACCGCACGCCGAGTCTGGACGGTTCTCTTACGAGTGCAGGCGGCTCAGGCCAGGCGCTCGCCGGCTGAGCCTCTCCGAATCGATTTGCGCTATCATTGACCTGTGAGACGTAGAGCGAGTTCAGCCCAGACCTTGTCCGCAAAGCACTCAATAGGCCCAGCCTGATCTTCATTCACAGGAGAATGTAGAGCCCCTATGCGAATTGCCATCGGTTGTGACCATGCAGGTCTTCCGCTCAAAGAGACGGTTGCGGCTGTCGTCAAGAGTGCCGGCCACGAACTTCTCGATCTTGGCACCTACACCACTGAGCGTGTCGACTACCCGGACTACGCCAAGAAAGTGGCCAAGGCAATCCTCGAAGGCCGCGCCGAACGCGGGATTCTCCTGTGCGGCTCGGGCGTCGGAGTGTGCATCGCCGCCAATAAGATCAAAGGCATCTATGCCGGGGTGTGTCACGACACCTATTCGGCGCACCAATCGGTCGAGCATGACGACATGAATGTCCTGTGCCTAGGTGCCAGGATTATCGGCCCGGAGCTCGCCAGCGAAATTGTGCGCGCATTCCTCGGGGCCACCTTCTCCGGCGAGGAAAGGCACAAGCGCCGAGTGGACACCATCCACGAAATCGAGTCTGGGAAAGTCTAGCGCCCTGCCCCTTCGGACCCTACCTTTGACAAGGGCGAGTCTGGCTGGTACACTCTGCTTCTGTCAGCCAGTCGTCCGGCCCGCGAGGCCGGACGTTTTTCGGGGCGACGGCAGCCCAGCGTTGGGTGAGAGGCGCCCCAAGGATGATCCTGTGGCCAGTATTCAGATAACCGCTGAACCCCGAACGACGATCGGCAAGGGCATGTACGCCCTGCGCCAATCGGGCAAGGTGCCGGCTGTCATCTATGGGCCGGCCGTGGCGCCGACGCCCATCCAGATCGACGCCCGCGAAACAGCTCGCGTGCTCTCGCGCGTGGCCGGCTCACAGCTCATTGACGTGATTCTCGAAGGCAAGGCGCATTCGGTGTTGCTACGCGAAGTCCAGCGCGACAGCATCCGCCGCGACATCTTGCACGTCGATTTCTACGAAGTTCCCACCGACCGCGCCATCCGGGTGCGCATCCCCATCGAATTCGTCGGCGTTTCGCCTGCGGTTCGCGATCTCTCGGGCGTCATGGTCCACCTGCTCGACGAACTCGAGGTGGAGTGCTTGCCAAAAGACCTGATGAGCCACATCGAGGTGGACGTCGGCGTCATCGCGAAGATCGGCGACTCGATCGCTGTGCGCGATATCCAACTGCCCGAGACCATCCGCGTTCTGATGAGCCTGGATGAGTCGGTGGCCACGGTACAGCAACAGGCGGCCGAGGAAGTGGTCGAACCGGTTGCCGCAGCCGCTGTTCCGGCCGAGCCCGAGGTCATCGAGCGCGGCAAGAAGGAAGAAGAATTGCCCGAAGAGCCCGAGTCCCCGAAGAAGTAACATGGCGCAGTCACGGCTATGCGAGGGCGGAGCTTGCTCCGCCCTTTGTGTTCCGCTCTGTCAATCCATTCTTTAAGGTTTGCGTAGGGGAAAGTTGTTGAAGTTATCCACAGGCAGTGCTAGAATGGCAATCCCATAGGTATGGGCAGGGCGTTGTGAAACGGGGCACATCTGGCGTGAAACAATAGTTCGGGGGACCCAAGACAATGCGCTGCCCCTACTGCGGCACTGAAGACACAAAGGTCGTTGACACAACCCACGATGTCCGCGGCGGCGTTCGCCGGCGACGCGAGTGCCTCAAATGCAGGCAGCGCTTCAGCACCTACGAACGCGCCGTGCTTTCGTCGCCATTGGTCGTGAAGCAGGATGGCACTCGCGAGGAGTTCGACCGCGAGAAACTTGCCCACGGCGTGCGGATCGCGTGTGCGAAGCGCCCGGTGTCCGCGGCTGATATCGACCGTCTGGTGGGCGAGGTGGAAGCCTCGGTCCAGCAGCTGGGCAAAGCCGAGGTCTCCAGCCGAGTCGTCGGCGACATGGTCATTGCCGGGTTGAAAGAACTCGATCACATCGCCTACATCCGCTACGCGATCGTCTACCTGCGCCTCGACGATCTGCGATCCATTCGCGACGAAATCAACCGCCTTCTCCGGGAAAGTTAACCCGCACACCGCACCGCGGGGTGCGCGCGCTATTGGTATTCCACAAACTGTCGTGGATGGAGGATCGGATGTCCACTCGCAAGGCGACGAGCATGCCCACCCGCAAACTCAACGGTAAGGCTTGGTTGAAACCCGTCCCGCTCTCACCGAACGCGCGAGTGGTGCTTGAGAAGCGTTACTTGCGAAAGGGCGCGCAGGGCACGCCCGTCGAAACAGTAGAGGAGATGTTCTGGCGTGTGGCATCCAGCATCGCCGCAGCCGAGCAATCCTGGGGCGAGGACCCGCTCCCCATTGCCGAGACCTTCTACGACCTGCTGACTTCTCTGCGCTTCTTCCCCAACTCGCCAACCTTCACCGGCGCAGGCACACCCCTGGGCCAATTGGCCGCGTGCTTTGTGCTACCGATCACCGACGACATGGGTCGGGAAAGCGCCGGTATCTTCCAGACCTTGCGGGATGCGGCGCTCATCCAGCAGACCGGCGGCGGCAACGGCTTTTCTTTTTCGCGATTGCGGCCCAAGGGCAGCCTGGTCAAATCCTCCTCCGGGCGCGCGACCGGCCCGGTAGGCTTTCTCGGTGTTTACGATGAAGCATTCGGTGTGATCGCCCAGGGCGGCACGCGCCGCGGCGCCAACATGGCGGTGCTGCGAGTGGACCATCCTGACGTCGAGGACTTCATCACCTGCAAGATCGATGAGACCGCCATCACCAATTTCAACATCTCCGTCGGCGTGCTGGATGCCTTCATGCAGGCGGTGCGCGCCGACGAGACGTGGGACCTGGTATTTCCCGATGTCGACTCGCCCGAGTATCACGGCTTCGAGGGCACCCTCGACCAGGCTCGCGCGGCGGGAGTCCCTCTGCAAACGTACAAGCAGGTTCGCGCGCGCGAGCTGTTTCAGAAGATCGTCCAACAGGCGCATCACAATGGCGAGCCGGGGGTACTCTTCCTGGATGCCGCCAACCGATCCAACCCAGTTCCCCACCTCTACCCGCTGGAGGCCACCAACCCCTGCGGCGAGCAATGGCTCGGACCGTACGAGAACTGCTGCCTTGGGTCGGTGAACCTGGCCCAGCACCTCGCGCCCGACCACCACGTGGATTGGCACAAGCTGCGCGAGAGCATCGCCCTTTCCACTCGCTTCCTCGACGATGTGGTGACCGCCAACGCCTACGTGCCCGCCGTGCCGCAACTCAAGCAGGCGGCCGATCAGGCGCGCCGCATCGGTCTCGGCATCATGGGCTTGGCCGACTTGATGTACCACGTCGGCATTCGATATGGGTCGGAGCAGGGATTGGAGTTTGCCAGCCAGGTCGTCGAATTCGTCCGCTACCATACGCTGGCGACCAGCATCGAATTGGCACACGCGCGCGGCGCCTTCCCGGCCATCCGCGGCAGCATCTATGATGCGGAGAACTTCTCCTGGACCGCACCCCGCCCGATCGTGCCCCACCTCCACGATTGGGGCCGGCCGCCACTGGATTGGGACTCGCTCGAGAAGGAGATGCGCCGAAACGGCGTGCGCAATGCGGCCCAATGTACTATCGCTCCCACCGGCACGATTGCCACCGTGGCCGGCTGCGAAGGTTATGGCTGCGAACCCGTCTTCGCATTAGCCTACGTCCGCCATGTCAACGACAATGGGCAGGACCTTCAATTGCCCTACGTCAGCCCGCTGTTTGAGAGCGCCTTGGGGGAGGCGGACTTGGAGCCCACAACTCGCGCCGCACTCGTCGAACAGGTGATCGCGCGCGGTACCTGCCAGGATATCGAGGACCTGCCCGATGCGATCCGGCATGTGTTCGTCGTGTCGCAAGATATCAGCGCCGAAGAACATGTCCGCATGCAGGCGGCGATGCAGGCCTTCGTCGACAACAGCCTGTCGAAGACGATCAACTTCCCACCCACGGCCACCGAAGAGGACGTCGCCAAGGCCTATCTTCTGGCCTGGGAACTGGGCTGCAAGGGCATCACGGTCTACGTGACAGGCTCGCGCGAGAAGGTCGTACTCGAAACGGTCGAGACTGCCAAAGCCAAGGGCAAGGACGTGTCACTGGCCGTGGCACCTGTTGCCGAAGCCGCCGCCTCTGCCGATAAGCCGGTGCCTCTTTGGAAAGAGGCGAAGCGTCCGCGGCCAACTCGCCTGGAGGGATGCACCTACCAAGTCAATACCCCGCTCGGCAAGGCCTTTGTCACGGTCAACCAGAACGGCGGCGGGCAGCCGTTTGAAGCATTCATCAACACATCCAAGGCCGGTTCCGAGACTGCCGCCGTGTCGGAGGCCCTGGGCCGATTGATTTCGTACGTGCTGCGCGTTGACTCGCCGATCCTTCCACGCGATCGCCTGGCGGAGATCGTCCGACAACTGGCTGGTATCGGCGGCGGCCGGCCCTTTGGGTTCGGGCCCAACCGGGTCCTCTCTCTTCCGGATGGGGTGGCACGTGCTCTGGCCGAATACTTGGGCCAGACACCACCGCCGGCGGTTGAGGCCGCCGCCAGCGAGGCTAAACTGCCGCTGACGCAGATCCACATGCAAATCGGCGATCTGTGCCCGCAATGCGGCGAGGCGGCCGTGGTCAACGAGGAAGGCTGCCGTAAGTGCTACGCCTGCGGGCACAGCGAGTGCTAGCGCGATTGGCGGAAACCGCAGATAATACCCCTGCGGCGGGCCGTCAGCGGCCCTGGGAGCCTCGCAGCTGAGCCTGTTGAATGTGTCTCTCTCGCGCATGACCAAACGCATGATCGTGGTCGCCGGCAATATCGGCGCCGGCAAGACTTCGCTCACCGAGCGGCTCGGCGCTCGCCTGGGCTACCTGACCGCCTATGAGTCGGTCACCGACAACCCCTACCTTGGCGACTTTTACGCCGATATGGCCGCCTGGTCGTTTCAACTGCAGATCTTCTTCCTCGGCCACCGCGCGCGGCAATACCTGGAGCTCGCGGCCAACCCGAAATCCGCGGTCCTGGATCGGAGCATTTTCGAAGACGCCTACATCTTCGCTCGGGCGCTGCATCATCTGGGCAACCTCAGCGAGCGCGACCACCTTAGCTACCGGCGCGTCTTCGACCTGGTGATGGCCAACCTGCCTCCGCCCGATTTGCTCATTCACCTCAAAGCGCCGGTTGAGGTGCTGATGCAGCGAATCCAGCGCCGGGCGCGCGGAATGGAAAGCGGCATCACCGCCGAGTACCTGAGCTTGCTCGATTCCTTCTACACCGAGTGGCTTCAGAGCTTCGACATGTGCCCGGTCTTGACCATCTTGAGCCACGACCTGGACTTTGTGCACAAAACCAAGCACTTGGACCTAGTCTTGCAACGCATTCAGGACAAGCTGGCCGGGAAAGAGGAAGTCGTCATTCCGGCAGGCAGTTAGCGCCCCGCCCGCGTCGACTCGCAGGGCTGCCGCGCTGTCCGCGTTCCGAACTCAGAGGGAGGAGTTCATGTCCCCACAATTGCTGCGCCGATACACGCTGTTGGCCGGGCTGATGGTCATCTCGCTCGTGCTGACCTCGTGTTTAGGAGGCACGAGAACCACGACCTGCTCGCCGGAGTCGCTCAACCCGCCCTTGCTCATGTCGCCGATGGACTTCTCGGTGGTCAGTGAGCTCGCCCCGGGGCTTAGCTGGACGTACACCGGCACCTGTGCGCCCTCCAGCTACCGCGTCGACATTGCCTCCGACAGTTCCTTTGCCGACACATCTCTCGGCGGCAGCTCCGCAGGGGCGGCCACTTCGTTCACGTCTTCGACGCCGCTCACGCCGGGTCAGGAATACTGGTGGCGTGTGGCGGCTGTCAGTGGGAGCAACACCGGCCCCTACTCTTCCCCGATGCGCTTTTATACCGGCCCACTATGTGACGCCGCGGCGCTCACTGCACCCGGGCTGGATTCACCGGCGGACGGAGCCCCGGTAACGGAAAACCGCCCCACCCTGCAGTGGTCGTACCCGGGTGCCGGATGCCTGCCCCCCTCCTACCGCGTCGATCTGGCGACCGACGCCAGCTTCGCCGACACTAGCCTGAGCGGCGGCACGGGCAACCCCTCGATGCGCCGCACACCTGGCAGTGACCTGGCCGACTGCACGACTTACTTCTGGCGCGTGGCCGGCTCGGCGAATTCGAACCTTGGCCCGTACTCGGCAACGCGCAGCTTCAACACCAATTTCACCGGCGCCTGCGCCGTTGCTGGCGGGACCGGATCGATCGCCGGCTTGGTGTGGCACGACATGTGCGCCGTGCCCGAAGGTACCCCGGCCTCGTTGCCGCCTGGATGTATCGCGCTGCTTGGCGGCGGCATCGCAGCCAATGGCATCTTCGAACCCGGCGAACCCGGCATTTCGGGAGTCACGGTCAAGCTTGGCGCGGGCGCCTGTCCTGCCAGCGGCCTGGCCTCTGCGGTGACGGGCGCCGACGGGGGCTTCTCCTTCGGCGGGCTGAACGCTGGCGCATACTGCATTTCGTCTAACGCGCAAACCGACGGAAACGACGCCGTGCTCATCCCCGGATCGTGGACCGCACCCGTGCGCAATAGCGGGCCCGACCCAGAGATCGTCGAACTCACGCTGGCCGACGGCGAGGCTCAGAGCGGCGTCAATCTCGGCTGGGACTTCCAGTTCCTCCCGGAGCCTGTCATCGCGGCCACCCCCTCACCCACCGCCACCAGCGGCACACCCGCGCCCACGCCTGAACCGACGAAGACTCCGCTCCCGGGCGGCTACTCCTTCGTGCCGGATATCTCGGACTCGAAGGTCTGGTGGTTCTCGGAGAACTGCGGCACGATGGTCGAGACCTTCCGCGTCGCGGTCACGCCTGCCCAAGAAGTCAAGAGCGTGGTTCTCTTCGTGCGTCTGCGCGATCGGATCACCGGGAACGTCACGCGCTGGAACAGGGGCATCGCCATGAACCCGCTCACTGGTGGTTACTACTACATCAGCGTGTACACTCACGACATTCCGACCTACACGGCGTTCGACGACGCGCTGCTGAACTACCAGTTCGTGGCCACCGACCGCGCCGATAACGTCATCGCCCGCAGTCCGGTCTACTTCAACATCAACTATCTGAGGTGCACCAAGTAGCCGCTCACGGCGCGGTAATACAAACGCGGGCCATCGCAATGATGGCCCGCGTTGATTCCTGCTGGGCTCTACTTGTCGAACTCGCCCGCGGAGGGCATAGCATGCATTACGCTAGACTGCTCACGCACCGCACTCGCCCGAATTCAGCGTTGGCGGGTCTCGAGAGAGAACTTCGCAGGCACCCTTCCCAGCACGCGCAGCCACACCGCTCAAGCCCCTGGCCCGCTCCCGCCGAACATCAAAGCAGCAGCCCCGCCGGGTTCTCGATGTAGCGCGCGAGGGTCTGCAAGAAGCGAGCGGCCTCCACTCCGTCGGTCACGCGGTGGTCCGCGGAGAGAGTCGCCTTCATGCGCAAACCGGATCGGACCACGCCGGCCTCCGCAACTGCAACTTCCCGCACCGATCCGACAGCCAGGATGGCCGTCTCGGGGGGATTGATGATGGCGATAAAGTCCTCGACGTCGAACATCCCCAAGTTGCTGACCGTGAACGTCGACCCTTCCACGTCTGCCGGCCGCACTTTGCCCTCGCGCGCGCGGGCGACTGCTTCGCGCGTCTCACCAGCCAGTAGGCGTAGAGGTTTGCGATCCGCCTCGCGTGCCACGATGGTCAGCAACCCGCCTTCCACGGCAACGGCCACGCCCACATTGACCTCGCCGCGCTGCACCACTGCCTCGCCCTCTATCGAGGCGTTCAGATTCGGGAATTGGCGAAGGCACAATGCGACCGACTTCACTACGAAATCGTTGATCGACAGTCCCTCGGCCTCGGCCAGGTAGGCATTGGCCTGGGTGCGCACTGCCATGAGCGCTTCCATCCGGTACTCATGGGTCACGTAGAAATGCGGCAGTTGTTGTTTGGCCTCGGTCATTCGCCTTCCGATGGCCTGGCGCAAGCGGGATCGCGGCACGCGCACATCCACCACCGCAGGCCCAGGCGTGAACGCGAGCGGCGGGAGGGAGGCGCTTGGGCCACCGCCCGCGGCCGGGCGCGCCACGGGCGCGCCGCGCGCCGCCTCAACGTCCTTGCGCGTGATGCGCCCTGCGGCGCCGGTTCCATGAACCTTCGCCAGATCGAGCCCGGAGTCTGCGGCAAGGCGGCGTGCGAGCGGCGATGCGACCGCGCGCCCTGAAGGGCTGAGCCCGCGGGACGCAGCCGTAGCAGGCTGAGGCGTCGCGCCGGCCGCGGGCACAGCCGCCGCAACGGCGGGCACCGCGCCCAGCGCTGGCGCGGCGATTTTCGATAGGTCGATCGCCTCATCGGCGGAGCCAATGACCGCAATCGGGGAGCCGATCGGTACGCTCGTCCCGGCTTCAACGAGTTGCTGGCGCACAACGCCAGTGAACCCGGACTCGACTTCCACAGTCGCCTTGTCCGTCTCGATTTCGGCCAGCACTTCGCCCTTGGTCACGCTTTCGCCTACCCGCCGTACCCAACGCACGAGTGTGCCTTCCGCCATGTCGAAACCGAGCTTGGGCATGATGACGATGTCGGCCATTACAGCACCTCCCGCACCGCCTGGATGATGTCCTTCTCCTGCGGCAGGGCCATCTGTTCCAGGTTACGGTTATAGGGCAGCGGTACTTCCTTTTGCGCAACGCGGCGAATCGGCGCATCGACGTAGTCGAAGGCCTCCTCGTAGATGCGCGCAGCGATTTCCGCTCCCACGCCGTACGATCGCCAACCTTCCTCGACAATCACCGCGCGGTTCGTCTTGCGGAACGAGTCGAGCACGGGTCCCATGTCGAGCGGGCGCAGCGTCCGCAAATCGACGATTTCGACATCGACGCCTTCCTTGGCCAACTCCCCCGCGGCACGTTGTGATACCTCCAGCATCTTGCTGTAGGTCACGAGAGTGACGTCGCGCCCCGGCCTTTGGATGGCCGAGCGCCCGATGGGCACGAGATGCTCTCCCTCCGGGACCTCGCCTCGCAACTGGTAGAGGGTCGCATGCTCAAGGAACAGCACCGGATCATCCGATCGAATGGCCGATTTGAGCAGCCCCTTGGCATCCGCCGGCGTCCCCGGTGCGACGACTTTGAGCCCCGGGAAGTGGGCGAAGATGGCATCCGGGGTCTGTGAATGGGTCGCGCCCAGCTGCCTTCCGCCCCCGCCCACTGCGCGAATGACGAGTGGCAGCCTCATCTGGCCATTGAACATGTAATGGAGTTTGGCCGCCTGATTGACGATGTGATCCATCGCGGCAAAAGCGAAGTTGATGGTCATCAGCTCGGCCACTGGGCGCGCGCCCGAAAGAGCTGCACCGATCGCGCCGCCGATAATGGCCGCTTCGGCGATGGGCGTATCGCGCACGCGCTCGGGCCCGAAGTGGTCGTAGAAGCCCTTCGTCACCGCGTACGTGCCGCCCCACAGGCCAACTTCCTCGCCCATGACGAAGACCCGCGGGTCGCGTTCCATTTCCTCCCACAGGGCTTGCGAGATGGCCTCGCGCATTGTCAGCTTCGACATGGGGACTTCCTTCAAACCGAGGCGAGCTCTGTTGGCCCGCCCTGGAGACTGGGTTAGTTGTCGACGTAGACGTTCGCGAACAGCGCTTCGGCCGCCGGCTCAGGGCTGGCCTCGGCAAATGTCACGGCGTCATCGATCTCACGTTGAGCGTCGGCCTCAAGAGCGTCGAGGTCCTTGGCGGAGGCGATCTTCTTTCCCACCAGATAGGCGCGGCTGATGCTGAGCGGGTCGTGCTCCTGCCAGTGTTTCACTTCGTCGGTCTTTCGGTATCGCTCCGGGTCGCCCATCGAGTGACCGCGATAACGGTACGTCACCGCCTCGAGCAGGTAAGGACCCTTTCCGCTCCGCACCTCTCCAAGCGCCTGCTCGGCCGCCTGGCGCACCGCCATCAGGTCCATCCCGTCAACCCGGGCAGAGGGCATCCCGTAGCCCGACGCCTTCTGGCTGATGTCCGAGACGGCCGAGGCCCTCGCCACGGATGTGCCCATGCCGTACTGGTTGTTTTCGCAGACCCACAGGACGGGCAGGTTCCACACTTTGGAGAGGTTCAAGGCTTCGTGGAAGAACCCGATATTAGTCGCCCCTTCGCCGAAGAAACAAATCGTCACGCCGGCATTCTTGGCATAGATGTCCCCCAGGGCCAGGCCCGCGGCGATCGGCAAGTGCGCGCCAACAACCGCATGCCCTCCCCAGAAGTTCTTGGTTACATCGGCCAGGTGCATCGAGCCGCCCTTGCCGCCGCTGCATCCGCTGGCCTTGCCCAGCAGCTCGGCCATCACGACCTTCGCCTCGA
>MGOA01000074.1 GCA_001796965.1 Chloroflexi bacterium RBG_16_64_43 | reverse complement strand
TGGAACCACCGCCGCCTCGTACGAGATCGTAGCCGAGACGGTGCGCTTCCTGGGGGGCGGCCCGCGCCAGGAGAGCGCCGGAACAGAACCGGCCGAGGGGCAGTCGGCGCCGCCTGCGGCGAGCGATGAGGAGATCCCCTTCTAGCATCTGGCCGGGCCGGGAGGATTGTATGTCTCAATTGCCGAAGAACACGCCACCCGTCAAGGGCCCCATTCCATTGCGCTTGCCGCCGAATCTCGAGGCCGTGTATGCCAACTTCGCCCTGATCACCCACTCGCCGGCGGAGGTCGTGGTGGACTTCGCTCACCTGCTGCCCGGCATGAATCAGGCGCGCGTGTGCGCGCGGGTAGTCATGTCACCGCTCAGCGCAAAGCTGGTGCTGCGCGCGCTGACCGAGAACCTGGGCAAATACGAGGCGCAGTACGGCGAGATTCGCATCCCCGAAGGCGCCACCCTGGCCGGCCAGCTCTTCGGCCGCCCGATCGGGCATGAGTCCGGGCCGGACACGCCCCCCACGGAATAGCCTCATGCAGATGTTGAACACACTGGGAGAAGAAATCCGCGGGGGGCTCGAAGCCAAGAATCACGCCCGCGAACAGGCGCTGCAGCATTCGCGCTCGATTATTCGCCACTCGGCGCTGGCCATTCGCGCGGTGCACCGCAACGAGCGGCCGCTCGCGCTCGAGCATATTCACCAGGCGCGCGGCGAAGCCGGCACGCTGCGCGAAACGCTCGCCCCCTATCCCGATCTCTATTTCGCCGGCTACTCGCAGGATGCGCTCAAGGAGCTGTCCGAGGCCTGCATTGTCTACGCACTGGTCGGCGGCGAACGCCTGCCCTCACCGGTCGAGCTGCAGGTGGATGCGGCGCCTTATCTCAACGGGCTGGGTGAGGCGGCCGGCGAATTGCGCCGGCACTGCCTGGACATCATGCGCAGCGGCGACAGTCGCGAGGCCGAGCGCTTCCTGGCTATGATGGACGATATCTATTCGCTGTTGGTCACGCTCGACTACCCGGATGCCATCACCGGCAACCTGCGCCGCACGACCGACATGGTGCGCGGCGTAACGGAGCGCACGCGCGGGGATCTCACCCTCAGCCTGCGCCTGGAGGCCACACGCCTGGCGGCGGCCGATCTCGAAGCGCGCATGCGCAAGCCCTAAGTCACAATGATCCGGTTCTAACTTTCAAACACATCGCCCCTCCCTGATGCAACGGGAGGGGCATTTGACTCCCACGCTTGGCTCAATGCAGACAGAGTCGCACGATCAGGTGTCGAACAACCTGCCCACCTCGGCGGTGCTCTCGAGGATGACGTCCGCTCCGCACGCTTCAAGCTCCTCGCGCTCACCAAACCCGCACAGCACACCGGCCGTTTGCGCACCCGCACGCCGCCCCGCCAGAATCTCGGCGCGCGTGTCGCCCACCATCAGACACCCCTCAGGCGCAACGCCCAATGCCTTCGCCGCTGCATACACCGGCGCCGGGTGCGGCTTCATGCGCGGCGCGCTGAGCGCGGTGATAACCGCAGCAAAATGCGACTGTAGATTCGACTGGTCGAGGAAAGCCAGGGTGCCGCGCCGGTCGCGTGAGCTGACGACCGCCAGGGGCAGCCGCCGCGCCAGCCGCGTCAGCATTTCGGGCACGCCCTGCACGGCACGGAAAGCGCCCGGGTGACCCAACCCGCGCGACCACGCCAATCGGTCGGTGAGCGCGGCCAGTGGTTCATCTATACCCAGACGGTCTGGAACGGTGAGCAGGAAGCTGGCTGCCCCCTCCGAGGCCATCATCCAACGGCGCAAGACGCGCGCCTCACCGGCGCGGCCGAAGAACAGGCGCAGCGGGCGCACCAGGCGAACCAGCCGCCGCAGGTATTCCTCGTCCGTTTCAGCGAGGGTCCCGTCCATATCGAACAGGACGGCCTGTACGTGCGCGAGGTCGAGGCCCTTCATACGAGAGACCCACGCCGGTTTATGCAGCGCATGAAGCCTCGGTGTCGGAAATACCAGCAGATATACATGAGTGGAAACCCCGCCAGGCCGAGCGCGAGGCGTCGGCCGGTGCGTTGACAGGCCGCGGCGCGCGAGTTATCCTGCGCGCACCGGAGGGGAGGCACCAATGAGAATCGCCACGTTCTCGATCGTTGCAGCGGATGTCGCGCGGGGGGAGTGGGGGATCGCCGTGGCCTCGCGCTTTCTGGCCGTCGGCGCCGTGGTGCCCTGGGCGCGCGCCGGCGCGGGCGCAGTCGCCACTCAGTCGTACGCCAATACGGCCTTTGGACCGGCCGGCCTCGACCTGATGCAGCAGGGCCTGCCAGCACAAGAGGCGCTCGACCGCCTGCTTGCTGCAGATGAGGGCCGCGCTCAGCGCCAGGTGGGCGTGGTCGATCTTTCCGGCCGCGCGGCCACTTTCACCGGCGCGGAGTGCTTCGCCTGGGCCGGCGGCCTAACCGGGCCGGGCTATGCATGCCAGGGTAATATCCTCACCGGGCCGGAGGTCGTCGAACGAATGGCCGAGGCTTTCGAAGGCATGCCCGGCGACCTGGCCATGCGCCTCTTCGCCGCGCTCGCGGCCGGCGACCGCGCCGGCGGCGATAGCCGCGGCCGGCAGTCTGCCGCGTTGCTGGTGGTGAGGCAAGGCGGGGGCTATGCCGCTTTCAACGACCGCGCCCTCGACCTGCGCGTCGACGACGCGCCCAACCCGATCCCGCGCTTGCGCCGGCTGATCGAGCTGCACCAGTTGTATTTCGGAACGAGTGACCCAACCAAGCGCGTCGAGATCCGCGGCACCGTGGCGCGCGACCTGCAGACCATGATGAAGTCCCTGGGTCACTACCGACGGCGGGTCAACGGAACCTACGATGCGGCCACGCGCGGGGCGCTGCGCGCATTCACCGGCAAGGAAAACCTCGAAGACCGGGTGGACCTGGAACGCGGAGCCATCGACCCGCCGGCACTGGCCTATCTCGTGCGCAAGTTCGGCCGCGCGCGGCCCGCGAAGCGCTCTTCAACGGCCGGCTCGCGCCGGCGCGCCGCACGGCGCTAGCCCGAGGCGCTGACCCACTTTCACCATGGAGTGATCCCGCAGGCCGTCAGGGTCCCAAGGCTCAATCCGTCTCCGCCGCTCTCGCGCATCCTTCCAACTGTCCTCTCCGACGCACCTTTCTCCTACCGGCGCCTCAACTCACCTCGCTTTCCCGGCGTCAGTAATGGCGGGCCGCACCTTGGAGCGCTCACCCAAACCTTGGCAGGCGCCGACGCGCCATGGCCGCCAAGCGGAGCGTCGCTTGGCCGGCACTCGCGTTGGTCATAGAATAGACGTCGTGCCCGTGACGCCGCGCGGCTGGGCTCCGGCCGTCAGGCGGCGGAGGGGGAAGCGGAGGGCAACGGGTGAGCACTGGCCTCAGGGGAAGGTCCCGACTCGTCGGCCTCGACGTGCTTCGGGTTTTGGCCGTCATCCTCGTGCTGGGCCGACACATAGCACCGCCGCCTCAAACGTGGCCGGACGTCCTGAGATCGATCCTCGTGACCTGGCAGCGCGGCGGCTGGGTGGGCGTCGATCTCTTCTTCGTTTTGAGTGGGTTTCTCGTGTCCGGATTGCTGTTTTGCGAGTACAAGTCGCGAGGCCGTCTTTCGATTGGCCGCTTCTACGCGCGCCGGGGATGGAAGATCTATCCCCCCTTCTTCACGCTCATCGCAGTCACAGTGGTCATCTTTCCGTGTTTCGGCGAGTTGATCGCCCGGCGGCCACTCGCCTCCGAACTCGTGTTCCTGCAAAGTTACATTCCCGGTCTGTGGAATCATACATGGTCGCTCGCGGTGGAGGAGCATTTCTACCTGCTTCTCCCGCTGGTGCTGGTCATGATGCTGAGGCTGAACAGGGGCTCGTCTGCGCCGCTCAAGCCCGTCCTGGTCCTGGCGGGATGTGTCGCCGTTTCCGCACTCCTCCTGAGACTGCTCAACTGCCACTCTCGACCGGTCTACTCCGACCTCACTCATCTCTTCGCCAGTCACCTCAGGCTCGACTCATTGTTCTTCGGCGTGGCGATCGCGTATGCCTATCATTTCCACACCCGCAGGTTCATTGATGTGCTCTTCCCTTTCCGGCGGCGACTGGTCATCGGCGGATCTGTGCTGCTGACCCCGGCCTTCGCCCTTTCGCTCGAATCGACCCCGTTCATCTACACCATCGGGCTCACCCTGTTCTATCTCGGGAGCGGCATGCTGCTGGTGGGCATACTCCTGTGCAACCTCCCTCGCAGCCGCCTTGTCGTCTTCCTGGCGACCCTGGGTGCCCACTCGTATTCGGTTTACCTCTGGCATATGCCCGTTCTGCGGTGGGGGATACCACTCATTGAGGCAACATGGCGGACTTCGCTCGGCTACGGCCTTCGCACTGTCGTCTACCTGATCGGTTCACTCGCCGCAGGGGTCGTGATGGCCAAGCTCGTTGAGCTTCCTGCATTGCGCCTAAGAGATCGTTGGTTCCCGGCGGGCACGAGCGGGGCCGATCGAGGGCTAACCTAGGGCTATACGGAGGATGAGGCGCCTGGGGATGGGGCGCCACGTTGTGATCGACCTGGGTCGTTGCATCTTCCCGAGCGGCGGTCGGGTGGCGCACGGGGCCTTTCAGTCGATCGGCCTGGCTAGCGGTGCAACCACACGAATCCTTGCCCGAGACGCCGAGCATTCCCCCTCGCGGCCGCCAGACGCTGCGCCGCAAGCCCTGGTGGACCTGCGCATTGGCTGAGTTCGCCCTCATCCGCCGAACCGTTGCACGAAATCCTCTGCGCTCATCCACATTTCCATGCGCTGCAATCCGAGCACCCGGCGCCCACGCAGGCTGCCTGCATTGAAGGTCCACATGATGAACCATGTGTAGAAGTTCTCCCAGAATTCGCCGAAGCGGCCGAGCCAGTTGCGGTACGGGCGTACGATAAAGCCCAGGCGCGCGGCCATGGACGCCCCCGAACCTGGGCCGGGGGAGAGCAGGACGGTCACCGCTCGCAACGCGCGCACGTTGCGGTAAGAGGGCTGCGCACGCATCTCGCGAGCCAGATCGCGCAGGGAGGCCACGAACATGCGCTCGGTGCGCGAGGCCCAGGCAAAGGTCGGTCCCTCGCGCGGCAGCGGCGGCATATGCTCGTTCCACAGGTGCAGCTCGAGCACCTCCTCACCCGGTTCGATCCACTCTTGGCCGAGTGCCACTCGCGCTCGCGCACGCGTCCGGCGCAAGCGCAGCAAGCTGTGCGCGGCCGTGTTGAATTCGTACACTGCCTCGCGCCGCCGTAGAAACGAATCGAAACGGCGAATGAGACCGCGCATCTAGCCGCGCCCGCCGATGAAGAGGATGCCCAGCACGATGAGCAACGTGCCCAGCCACTGCCGGGGGCCGATGGGCTCGTGAAAGAGCCGCGCTGCAGCGAGCACCTGAACGCCCACAACGGCCAGCCCGGTGGTCACCGGGAAGACGATGTGCAGCGGGTGGTAGCGCAGAAGCCACGTGAGGCTGATGACGGTGATGAAACCCGCGAGATTTCCGGCTACTTGCCAGCCAAGGAAGGATTGCCAAGACCCGCCGAGTGCGGAGAGCTTGAAGCTCGCGTTGGCAATAGCGTTGAAAGCCAGGTTGAGAACCAGCAACACCGGAACGGCCGCACCCTGCAGCGGATCACCCGTCACCATCGGTAGATTGCGCATCCACTTAAGCATGGCTCACCTCCCGCGGCTCCCCGCGCGCTTTCACTATACCTCCACCCGCGCGCGGTTGGCGCCGAGGCACCTTGCAAGGCATGAGCACACCCGCTGGCAGCCGGGCCGCACGGCGGCCCTGGCGGAGCGGATATATAATCGCATCGACCTCCGCATGGAGGGCCACCCTCATCGCCCTATTCGCCGCGCCAACAGAACAGGAGGACGTCATGGTCCCGACCAGCCGCTTCCTGCGCAGCCCCCTGCGAACGATCATTAGCCTGCTCGTGCTGGCGGGTTTCGCCTGCGGCCTGCCTGGCACGCCGCCCGTGGAACCCACCCCGACGGCCGAGGCTCCAGGTGAGCCGCCGATTGAGGCCTCACCCACCGGCCCGGTGGTCCACGTGATGGCGCCGTCCGAGTTTTACGACCTCGACCGCTTCATCATCGACACCGTGTGCGAGGTGACCGGCGCCCAGGGGCGCGCGCCCGGCGGCGATCAGCTCGACCTCAATCGCTACGAGCGGCCGTTCCAAGCCAGCACGATGCAGTATCTGCCTTTCCTGGATATCAAGCGCGCGGAACTCAAGCACCAGGCCCCTTGGTTCTACATCTCGCTCTGGTTTATCGCTCCGGTCGCCCAGCGCGGGACCTTCGAACCGCTGTATGGCGTCGAGTTCGACACGGACATGGACGGGCGAGGCGATTTTCTTGTATGGGGTGCCACGCCCGTCTCCGGCGAG
>MGOA01000073.1 GCA_001796965.1 Chloroflexi bacterium RBG_16_64_43 | reverse complement strand
GTGTACTTGCGATATCCAGTGCCCATGCCTCTCCTCCTGGTCTCAGTCTACAAGACATTTCTACTGTCCACGAAACCAGGGCAAGTCCAGAGCGCGACTGCGTAGTGATGGGGGAGGGGAGGGTTCTTCAGGAAGGCGGGGGCTTGGCCCCCGCCTTCCTGATCTACTCCACCCCCTTTCCGCCATTGTCGGCATTGTGCAAGGGAGCTGCGAGGCGGAGGGGAGAAGGGGGTGAGGCCGAGACCGTCCTTCGGCAAGCCGCCGGCGCCGCTAGCGAGCACGCTGCTTGTGTGCTTGCTTCTCGGACGGCGAGGCCCGCAACCCGGCGGCAAGCAATGATTGGGCGAGCATCCGCTCGACCTGCGCCTTCTCGGGCGCCCGGATCACAGCCTCTTCATCGGCCCGGGCCAAGGCATAGGGGTAAGGATCGTCGAGGGTCACGCGCGATTGTTCCACCAGTACCGCGTGCACCCGCTCGAGCAGCACGGGTTGCGCCGCGACCCAGTGCGGGATCTCGACCCGCGCCAGCACCGGGTCATCGCGCCCAACGTTGAGATAGAAGAAATGCGAGCTTTGGGAGTGACCTGAGCCATTGGGCAAAGGCTTCTGGTACACGTGATTCCATTCGGCGATGAACTCGAACACCGCCGATCGCGCGCCGGAGGGGAGCACGCGGGAAAACAACTCCCGGTCCGTCAGATCGCGAAATGGAGGCGGCAAACCGGCCGGGCGTAAGGGGCCGGCGTATTCTGCAAGATAGGCCTCCAACTTATCGGCGGGCTGCAAGGCCAGTGCGAGCAGCGAGAGCAGCGGCGACCCTCCAGGCCGTGCAATATAGCCGGCGACCGGGATGTTTGCGAGAGCCACGATTTCCATCGCCGCTAAGTACTCTCTTTCAAGCTCGCGCTGTTCTTCTCCGGGGATGGCCTCGTTGCGAACGCGCAAGGCCAAGCTGCCGTCGATCAGCCCCACCACCACATGCGCTTCGGAGGAGTCCGACCCTGCCGCTTCGCGCAAGCACAACTCGGCCAGGACCCGTGTCTCGCCCACCTTGCGCCGAGCGTTGAGCGTCGGCGCACTAATCGGCTCGCCGCGGCTGAAGAGACGCGCGGGGTCGGTGACGATCTCGGGCTGCGAATCGGCGTGAGTCTGGCCGGTGCCCAGGCGCACGATGAAGTATCCGATGTTGACGGCGTAGTAGGGCAGGGCGGCGTGGCGGTCGGGGTAGATTTGCGAGCCATCGGTGGCCACCACCGTCAGGCCGGTGCGCGCCGCCGGGGCAGGATGTATGCGGTCGATAGCTTCTTCAGTCGGCGCGGCGCCGAACCAACTCCGCCCTTGTGCCCGGTCGACTCGTTCGGCCAAATCGCTTTGTTGGGAGGCCAAACGCAACGCGTCGACCACTTGAGGCAGCCGCGCCTCGCGTTCATGCAAACGGTCGGCGAGCGCGCGGCCCACTTCGCGAATCGCCTCGGCCAGCTTGTGCAGTTGCAGGGTCATCGGGCTGGGAACCTCGGCCACGCCGGTTGATGGGAGTTCGACGCGGCGCTGCGGAAGGATTATAGCGATGTGCATCGCGGGTGCAATCCCCCTCCGCGAATCGCCGACGTTGCCTTCGCCCTACGCCACACCCCGGCCGCGGCGGAGAACTCCCCCCGAGATGCCGTGCCTTAGCTTGATGTCGATCGAGCCCGCATCGTCCCTCGGCAGCGTTGCAGTGGGCAGAGCGGGTCGTAGCTTGCGCGGCCCGTTTGATGCAATCCAACTCGTTGTCCGAATCGCGCGGAGAGCGCAGTTAGCCTCGCCCGACTCGCTTCCCTGCGCGCAATACCCACTTCACCAGATTGGTCCCGTAGCGGTAGCCCAGGTGGTGGTGGCTGGGAATCTCGAGGGCGATCAGATCTGCCTGTTTGCCAACGGTCAGGCTGCCGACCCGGTGGGCGAGGTCGAGCGCGGCTGCGGCGTTGATTGTCGCCGCGGCGATCGCCTCGGCCGGAGTGAGGCGCAAGTAGCGACAGGCGAGGGCAATGGCCATCTGCATACTCTCGCAGGGCGAGGTGCCGGGGTTGAAGTCGGAGGCCAGCGCGAGCGTAGCCCCGGCTTGGATGAGTGCGCGTGCCGGCGTGTAGGCGGATTGAGCGAGGCCGAAAGGGGTTCCGGGCAGCGCCACGGCCACGGTTGAGCTTGCGCCGAGCGCGGCAATCTCCCTCTTGGAGGTCGCCACCAGATGATCAGCCGAGGCAGCGCCCAGGTCGACAGCCAACGCGGTACCGCCCAGATTCTCGAATTCATCAGCGTGGATTTTCAGCCGGTAACCGAGAGAGCGCGCGCGTTCGAGGATGCGGCGTGTATGTGCCAACGAGAATGCGCCCTTCTCGCAGAACACGTCCACGAACAGCGGGGCCTCCTTGCCACACAGCTCGCGCCAGCGCGTCAGGGCGCGCGGCAACATGCGCCCGACGATCTCATCCACGTAAGCATCCGGCTGCCCCGCGTGCTCACGCGGGATGGCGTGTGCCGGCAGGAAGGTGGCCTGAATGGTCATCGGCATGCTGCGCTGCAGGCGTGCAATGGCCTCCAGCATGCGCAGTTCCGAGTCGAGATCGAGGCCGTAGCCGGTCTTGATCTCACAGGTGGTTGTGCCGTGGGCAAGCATTCGCCGCAGCCGCGGCCGCGTCGCCTCGACGAGCTGCGCAACGCTTGCGGCGCGGGTCTGATCCACAGTGGAGAGGATCCCGCCGCCGGCGGCAAGGATTTCCGAGTAGGTGCGGCCGGCGATGCGTTGTTCGAACTCAAGCGCGCGGTCGCCGATCCACATGGCATGCGTGTGCGGGTCGACGAACCCGGGCAGGAGGACGCAACCGCTGGCGTCAATCTGCCGTTCGGCGCGGTGCTTACGGCGAAGCACCGCGCTCGGGCCGACGTCCACGATGAGACCGTCACGTACGGCGAGTGCCGCATGGGGCACCAAGTTCAATGTGCCCAGGGCCGGGCCGCGTTGCGGCGCCTCGGTCAGGCACACTGCCTCGGCGGCGGAATGGATCAGCAGGTCTAGGCGCATGGGGTCCTCGCTGCGGGGATTCTAACTCGGAGCGCCGGGTGTGGGAGATTTGGCGCCCGGCGCGCCGTATAATAGCCAATCAGGCGGAATGATCCGCGCGCCCCTGGCGCCAATCGTATGCCTATTCAATCCTTGGAGGTAGGACAATGGAAATGCCGGTCCCGTCCCCAGCCCACAGAGCGCTCGAAGCCCTGGAGGGCTCCTGGATAGGGCAGGAGAAGATCCACCCTTCGCCTTTTGTGCCCGCGGGAGCGGTCGCCATTGGGCGCGTTGTCAACCGTACTGCTCTCGACGGCTTTGCAGTCGTTCAGGACTACGAGCAAGAGACCAACGGCAAGGTCAACTTCAGGGGGCACGGTGTATTCCGCTACGACTTGGAGAGAGCCACATACGTCCTTCACTGGTTCGACTCATTCGGCCTTCCCCCATCTGAATACAAAGGCACCTTCGACGAGAGAATGCTTCGCCTGACTGCAATCACCCCGCAGGGCCACGCGCGCGCCACCTTGGACTTCTCGCACAAGGGCCATTATCACTACACGCTGGAGGTCTCGCCGGACGGAGAGGAATGGTTCGCTTCCATCGAGGGGCAATACAACCGACAAGGGTGATCGATGCCGCCCAACAGCTCGCCGCCTGCCCCCTGGGCAATCCACCCAGGGCGGCTGGCACGCCGGGGTTCGCGAGAACTGGCGGCGAGTTGTCTGCATCCGCCGCGCGGACAAGCTCCGCCGCTGGGCGGCGCGTGAGAACATTCCGCAAGGAGACTTCATCAAGTGACTGACCTGATCCCAGTTCTCCAAACCGCCATCGGGCCGGTGATCCTCATATCCGGAATCGGCCTTCTTCTCCTCACAATGACAAACCGCCTGGGTCGAGCCATCGACAGAGCTCGGCTGATCAGTTCCCAACTCACTCAAGCCAATTCCTCTTCGCGGGCCGACCTGGAACCGCAACTTCGCATCCTATGGAGAAGGGCGGGCCGTATCCGCACGGCCATCGCTCTTTCGGCTGCGAGCGCCTTGTCCGCGGCCTTGCTCGTCATCCTCATCTTCTTCACCGCCGTCCTGGGCCTACCCACGGCCTGGTTGATCGCAAGCCTTTTCACCGCCTGTATGCTTTGCCTCATCGCGTCCTTGGTTCTCTTCATGAACGACATCAATCAATCGTTGGCGGCGCTCAAGCTTGAAATCCAAGCGCATGTCGTGCGCGATGGGTAGTGACTCGCTGGGTGACCTAGTGCGTTGGGCCGGGAAGTTGGCACCTTGAGGCCGTTGGCGGCCATATGTGCCGGGCATCGCCCGTTTATCCCGCCCTTTTTTGCCAAAGGAGGCAACCGTGTTCGTTCTTTACCGGTCCGTTCTCTTCATCCACATCTTCTTCGGCTTCCTTTACATGCTCTCCCACGGCGGTTCTGCGGCGGTTGCCTACCGTCTCCGCCAAGAGAAGGGCCTGGAGCGAATTCGCGCGCTTCTGGACCTCTCCGCGTCCTCCTTCACCCTGATGTACATCAGCCTGCTTGCCATGATTCTTGGCGGGGTCGCGCTCGGTTTCCTCGGCCGATTCTGGTCGACGGGCTGGATCTGGACCTCGATCGTCCTGCTCGTACTGATCCTCGTGGGTATGGGCTTCATCGCCTCGATGCATTTCCATCGGGTCCGAAAGGCTGTTGGCCTATCGTACCGCGAGGGCAATAAAGAACGTCCTGCGGTTGCTCCGGCCTCACCCGAGGAGATCCACCAGCTATTGCAGTCAGGAAGGCCGCAGCTCATCACTCTCATCGGACTCGGGGGATGGGCCATCATTCTTGGGCTAATGATCTTCAAGCCGTTCTAGCCTGACATCTGGACCGGGATGGCGAATCGACAACTCGATGGATCCGGGGTGGCTTCGCCGTAAGGGGAAAGCCGCAATTGTCGGCACGCGGAATGGCAATGGAATGGACTCTGGGCGGGCAATGCCACACGGCAAGGGCCGAAGCCGCCGGGCGGCGCGCCGATAGCGTGCCAGGAGTGGCTCTGTGATCCGCGCTGAAACAGAACTCACCATCAGGCGTGATGCGGCGCACGTGTTCGCCTACTTCGCAGACCTGCGCAACGAGCCGCAGTGGAACCGCGGTCATGTCCGGGAAGTCGTGATGACAACACCCGAGCCCATTGGACTCGGAACGGCCTTCGAGGGGCATCATCCCGGATTTGGCAAAGCAACCTGGCGGGTCGCCGAGTTTGTCCCACCTACACAGATCACAATCGAGGGAGAAGTAGGCTCCGGCACCTATCGATACGTTGGAAGACTTCGCGCTTTGCCAGGCGCGACCGTGTTCCGCGGCCGTGTTGAGTGGGAACCCGGCGGACCGTGGCGGATGTTCGGTCCGCTGCTAACCCTCTTGCTCAAAGTCCAAGCAAGGCGCTCTTTTCACAATCTTCGTACTGAGTTGGAGCGTGCCGGATGAAGGTTGACTCGCGCTCTGGAGGATCACCAACTTCTTCGACCGACGCGTCTTCGCCACCATGGGGAACGCGCACTTGCCCTCAATCCAGTCACTCATAGAATAGAAGACGTGCCCGCCACCCCCGTGCGGCACATGCCGCCCTGAGGGGGCCCGGGGCAGGCGGGCTCTGCATCCTCCCAGTGATCCTCTGCGGGCC
>MGOA01000072.1:8613-8759 GCA_001796965.1 Chloroflexi bacterium RBG_16_64_43 | reverse complement strand
CGGACATCACTGCTTTCAGCGGATTCACGCGCGCTGTCGAACCGATTCGTGCGGGCGAGCGCGAGGCCGAGGCCCATCTGGCGATGGTGCGCGAATTCACCAAGCCAGGGTTCAGGCTGTTCTAGATCGAGGAAGGATTCTCGCGC
>MGOA01000072.1:0-8439 GCA_001796965.1 Chloroflexi bacterium RBG_16_64_43 | reverse complement strand
CTTCACCCATCCTGCCCGGTCGTGGCTGTTGCGCCGCCTGCGATTTGCGCCGGGCGCAACGCGCGCGGTCGGGTTGTCGCTTGTCGTTCTGACGATGTTAGGTTTCGTCTTGGCCGGGATGGCTGCGCTCGGCGTGCCGCCCATGGCCGGCGCACTTGCACCACTGGTGGTCATGGCCTCCGTACTCTCGCTCATTCTGCTTGGCATTTTCTGGCACCCCTGGCTCTCCCTGGGCGTCATCATCGATCTCGCCATTCTCTTGCTTTGGGTTGTTCGCCCCATGTGAGTGTTACGAACTTGCGGAGAAATGAAACGCCCGCCGAACCCGGCGGGCGTTTTGCGTTTGGGCGGACCGCTGGCAATTGGTGGCGCTATACTTTGAACGCCCATTCACCCTTTCGCATGATCGCTTCTGTCGTCCCATCAGAAGCAATCCCGTCGATGTTCATCTCGCCCGAGCCGACCATGAAGTCCACGTGCAGGATGCTGTGGTTGCCTCCCGCGGCGACAAACGTCTCGTCCGTCATCGATTCGCCGCCGCGCATGCAGAACTTATAGGCTCGACCGAAGGCCAGATGGCTGGCGCAGTTCTCGTCGAGCAGCGTGTTGTAGAACATGACGCCCGACTGGGAGATGGGCGAAGAATGCGGGACGAGCGCCACTTCGCCGAGGCGCGCCCCGCCCTCGTCGGCCTCCAGCATCTTGCGCAGCACCGTTTCGCCGCTTCGGGCGTGAGCCTCCACGGCACGGCCCCCGGCGAACTTCACTTCAAACCCGTCGATCAGCGTGTCGCCGTAGTTGAGCGGGCGCGACGCGGCAATGTGCCCGTCGGCCTGGGCGGCGTGCGGCAGAGTGAAGATTTCTTCTGTGGGCAGGTTGGCGGTGAAGGCGATGCCCTTCGGCGTCTTCGATTGAGCCGCATTCCACAAGTGGTCGGGCGGCAGGCCGAGAGTCAGATCGGTCCCGGGCCCGGTGTAATGCAAGTGGCGGTAGCGCTTGTGGTTGAGATAGTCGCTGCGAGCCACCAACTGGCGAACATGTTCCTTCCATGCGGCGATGGGGTCAGGCAAATCGGCTCGGCAGACACGGAAGAGCGCCTGCCACAGCTTGGTCTCGGCCTCGGCTGGCGGCAGAGTGGGGAAGACCTTCTTGGCCCAACCGGCATAGGATGCAGCAATGACACACCATTGGACCAGATTGCGCGAAGTGAAATCTGAGGTGGGCAGGTATTGGGCGAAGGCCGTTTTCTGAACCAAGGCTATCCGGCCCGCATCCTGGTCAGTCAGCAGATCCGGGTTGGCGGCGTGGATCGAGAGCAGCGCCCCGCCGCGCTCGAAGTGCTCGAGCAGGCCCTTGGGTTGCGCGACCGGCCACTCTTCGAACGAATCGTGCGGTGCGTGCTGGAAGCGCAAGCGCTGCAGGGCGTCGTCGCGCCAGATCACGTCGACCAGCGGGGCGCCGGCCTTGTAGGCGTATTCCACAAGGTGACGGACGAGCGGTGCGATCTCGAGTGGGACGCCCGCACGCCGTGGGTCTGAAATGATCAACCGTTGACCGGGCTGGAGATTCAGCCCTATCTTGATGGCCAACTCGGCGTAGCGCCGGAGCGCCTCATCGAATGCAGGTGCCATAGGGATCCTCCACGTCCAGGGATTGCGGCGAAGGTGGTGGGATGAGCGGGGTGAACCGTGTACTTGCAAGTATACATGAAGGTTTGGGCGATGGCTGGGCCGGCGCGCTCTTGCAGAATGGAGAGAGCGTGTGTTCGTTGCGGGGCGCGATATGTGGACATATACTCTCTTCAACTCCCCCGCCGGCGGCGGAGCCTGTGAGGCGGGCGGGTTGTGGCTGTTGAGTCGGCAGGGTTCAGTTCCCCATCCGGTCGCCAGGCAGCTTCACGCCAGCGGAGGTCAACCCCCACCCACACGTAGCAACTCGCACCGTGCAACCGATGTCGCCACCCACTGGAGGAAGAATGAGCGCCTGCGGCATCCGGCCCCACCGGGCATCCATAATCGTTACGGGCTTCGTAGTCGTTGCGTTGGCGTTGGCCTGCACCTGCCGAGTGCCAGCAGGCATGGCGCCCAGCGCCACACCTTACCCCACCTATACTCCGTACGACACGTACACGCCGGTACCCACGCTGGCACCTCCTACGGACCTTCCACCCACGGGCACCCCGCCCCCTTCGGCGACGCAGCCGCCCCCGCCAACCAAGACGCGTACCCCCACTCCGACGGTAACGCCTTGGGCGGTCGTTCTGACCCTTTTCATCCCCATCCTCCCGACGAACGACCTGGTTCTGGAGGACGTGTTCCTCTCAACCCATGGTGAGGTCATTGCGCGAGTGGCCAACCAGCCGGCGGGCGGGTTCAACGGATCGGTGACCTATCAGGTTTTTGCCGACGGAGTTCTGGTTGCCACGCGCAGCGAAGGCATCCCGCACGGAAGCCAGGCCTTCTGGTCCGGGTATACAGTCGTTGGTCAGCAGACCATCCGCGTCGCCCTCGACTCAGGCGGCGCGTATTGGGAAGCCAACGAAGGGAACAACGAGCGGACCAAGACGTGCAATGCGGCCTCGACAAGCTGCTGGTAGGCGGAGGTCGCTTCGTAGAGCACGCCCGCGCCGATCGATGACCTTTGTGGCGCATCGGGAGGGAGCATGAAGAATCCGACCCGGTGGGTTGCGGCGGCTTCAGGTCTCGTGTTGACCGCAGCGTTTCTCGCCTCATCGCAGGATCAGGCATCGGCGCAGCCCGCGCCGCAGGACACCGATCCACCCGATCACGTGGTGCGATTGGTCTTCATCCATCATTCCACAGGTGAGAATTGGCTGGCGGATGACAACGGCGGGCTGGGCTTGGCGCTGGCCGAGAACAACTACTTCGTCAGCGATACCAATTACGGGTGGGGTCCGGAGTCGATCGGCGACCGCACCGACATTCCAGATTGGCTGGAGTGGTTCCGCGGACCCGAGACGGATCGGTACATGCAGGCGCTGTTTGCCGAGGACGGGCAGAACTCAAGCTACACGCGATTGGAGGCCAACCCGGGCGGGGAGAACGAGATCGTCCTGTTCAAGTCGTGCTTCCCGAACTCGAATCTGGAGGGCAACTCGGATGACCCGCCGGCGGAAGAGGGCGGCTATTCGGTGGGTGGCGCCAAGTACGTCTACAACCAACTGCTCGCGTACTTCAAAACGCGTCCCGACAAGCTTTTCGTCGTCATCACCGCGCCTCCGGTCAGCGACCCCTCGTATGCCGAGAACGCCCGGGCATTCAACCAGTGGCTGGTGAAAGACTGGCTGAACGAGAACGAATACCCGCACTCGAACGTTGCCGTGTTCGACTTCTACAATGTGCTGACCGGGCGTGGGCATCACCACCGAATTATCGGCGGAGTGGTGGAGCACACATTTGCGTCCGGACGCGACACGTCGGCGTACCCGACCGAGGACGATCACCCCTCGCGCGCCGGAAACCGAAAGGCAACCGAGGAGTTTGTGCCGCTGCTCAATCTCTTCTACCAGCGGTGGCAGGAAAGCACCGCGGGCGCGGGCGGAGAGATTGAGGCGGTCAACACGGCGGACGCGACTCTTGCGCCCCTAACGCCCGATGCTGAAGGCGCGTCACCCCAGGCGCTGCCCCCCTGGGGCGCGGCACTTCTTGCTGCAGCGGCCATAGGCAGCGTCGTTGTGTTGGCGGCATTCATCGTTGCCGTAGTGATCCTCATCCGACGCCGCGGAACATGAAAGCGTGAGCGAGTCATCTCACCCTTGTTTCACATGCGGCACCGTGATAGGCTCACGCACGAGGTGAGCCATGATCCGCGTCGGCACGTCGGGGTTCTCGTACAAGGACTGGGTGGGTCCGGTCTATCCGCCGGACCTCCCCGAGCGGGAATGGCTCGATTTCTACTCGCGCGAGTTCTCCACGGTTGAGCTCAATGTCACCTTCTATCGCGTTCCCTCGACGAAAACCGTTACGGGCTGGTTAAAGCGCACCCCGCAGTCGTTCCTCTTTGCCGTCAAAGCTTTCCAGGGGCTAACCCACGAGCGGGCCGAACCGGATTTCTCTGGGTTTGTTGATTCCATTCGACCGATGATCGAATCCGGCCGCATGGGTTGCATCCTGGCTCAGTTCCCCTTCTCTTTTCACGCGACGCCACCCAACCGCGAATACCTGAAGCAATTGCGTGATGGGTTTGGCGATCTGCCAGTTGTCGTGGAATTCCGCAACGCGGGATGGGTTTCGGACGCCACGCACGAGCAATTGCGCTCGCTGAACCTGGGTCATTGCTGTGTGGATGAACCCGTGCTTCGCGGGCTGATGCCGCCGGTCGCTGTGGCGACCGGGCCGGTGGCCTATGTGCGCTTCCATGGGCGCAACGCGGCCAAGTGGTTCGAGCACAAAGAGGCCTGGGAGCGATACGACTACACCTACTCGCGCGACGAACTTATGGAGTGGGTGCCACGGCTCGAAGCGCTGGAAGAACAGTCGGAGTTGACGCTGGTGTACTTCAACAACCACTATCGAGGGCAGGGGGTTCAGGGCGCGCGCGACCTGCTCGCGCTCTTGCGCGAGGGGAGGTTCTGACAGGGCGCGGCGCGCTGGACAAAGACCAACCTCTCCGTCATTCCGAGGGGGGGCGGAGCCCCTGAGGAATCTCGGCCAGCGATACCGGGGAGGCATTCGAGCACGCGGCAGTCCTTCACCCCTGCAAGGACAACTGCCATTGCCTGCTCCGGCGGGGTTCCGCGGCGGGCCCCCTTCTTCAGGATGAGGCAATCTGAGGAGCGGGTTCCAATTTGGGATTGTCCAGGGTTAAATCGTCGCATGCTGGCAATGACGGGAGAGGCATGCCATGGCCCGCCCCAACAAGCGCGGCCGTCGGCCCATTGGCCCCCTCGCTGCCCGGCAGTTCCGGCTGGCCAATCCCGGTGAGGCGCTCGAGAATCTCCTTGCGCCCCAGCCCGGCCGGGACGGCCAGCGTCTCGAGCATGCGCACGAACAATTCCTCATAGCGCGCCACGTCGTAGCGATCTTCTGCCGACCACGCCTCAAAAGGACGCGCGCCGCCGCCCGCGGTCAGGATGTATTCGATGCTTTCGCCCGGGGCCAGGGCCACGCCGCGCGCCTCGAGTTCGCGCGCGGCCAGGGCCACCGCCTGGCGCGAGCGGTACTCGCCCGGCTTGCGCGAGAGGCGATTGGTGATGAGCAGTTGGGCGGCCGGCACCTTGCCGCTGTGCAGGCGGGCCCGCAGGGTGCGCGCCAGGGCAAACACCTCCTCCAGCCGCAGGCGGTACTCGCGGCCGTCGCGGGCTTCGGCGAGGATAGCCAGCATGGCCTGCTGCGCCTGGCGCACCCAGAGGATGGTGTCGTGGCGGCGCACCTCGATGCCGCGCAGTTTCATCTCGCCGCTCTCGAACAAGCCGAAGTAACGGTTGGCCACGGAGAGTTCGGCGCGCACGCGCGATGGCAGAAAAGCCACCCAGCGGTAGACCCCCTCCAGGCCGATGAGCACGCCGCAGGCCTGGCTGATCGCGTCGGCCAGCGCCTGGTGCTCGGCCTGCGTCGCGCCGCGTTTGTGCACCCACAGCGAATCGGTCAACCCGTGCAGGAAGGTATAGCCGCGCGCCTCGGCGATCTCCTTGGCGCGCAGGAGCATCTCACGCCCGTAGGCGG
Source organism: Chloroflexi bacterium RBG_16_64_43 (assembly GCA_001796965.1). Classification (GTDB taxonomy): domain Bacteria; phylum Chloroflexota; class Anaerolineae; order Anaerolineales; family RBG-16-64-43; genus RBG-16-64-43. The sequence goes on along the minus strand of MGOA01000072.1, from coordinate 2,755 downwards.
TGGTGGCCTCGTGCGCCTCGATGCGCCCGAAGCGCGCATTCTTGTAGCCCAGGTAACCGAAACAGGTCACCAACAGCCACTTGAGCGCAAGCTGGCGGCGGCGGTACATCTCGCGCTTGCGTTCATCGGGCCGCGCAGCCAGGTCCGGCTCGTCTTGCGCATCCTGGGAGGCGCGGTCGAACATCCCCTTCGCTAGCCGCTTGAGCGCCAGCCGCCGCGCCACAACCGGTTCGAGAGTGAGCGGCACGATCCCCGTCTTGCAGCGGCAGACCGGATAGCCGATCTCGGGCACGAGCTGCGGTCGGCAGCGCGGACACTTCTTCTTTACCGTCTCGGGCGAGAGGTTGAACTTGACCATCAAGCTTGGGTAGAGCGAGGCAAAGTCCAACTCGAGCACGTCCTCGTACAGCCCCGGCTCGGGCTGGAAGGTCAGCCCGCCTTTGTCGGAGCGGACAAGTTCGAGCGCCGTCTTGAACGACTCCGGCTCGCGCTTGCGGTAAGGGATGAGCCAGCCCTCACGGTAGGCGGTGGCCACCTGCATGGCGCTGATGCCGGTGCCTGTGCTGGTGCGCGCCACCTGTTGCAGCGGCTGGCCGGTGATGCGCGCCAGCTCGTACATGCCGTCGAGCCCGTACTCGTCGGAGAGAAACGCCGTCTGACGGTCGATGTGCAGGCGCCCGAACAGGCTGATGGAGGGGGCGCGGTAGACGATCTGCCCGTAGGAGAAGTACGAGCGCCCACGCTTGCGCGCCGGAGGGATGGCCGGATCGCGATTCCACGGCAGCGGGATGCCTTCACGTTCGGAGAGGCGGAAGATCTCGGGCAGGATGAACGAATCGCCCCAGGCCGTGAGCAGAATATCCGGATCGATGGCGTACATCGCGGCGCGCAGCGTGGTAAGCAGCACGCGCGGCTTCTCCCAGCGGCAGCGGTAGGTGGTGTGCGACGTGCCAATCTCCAGCAAGCCGCGGTAGCCGTGGCCCGGGTCGCGCAGGTCGCCGCCCAGGCGCAGGGTGAGCATGCGCAGGGGCGGCAGCGAGTAATCCAGGCTCCAGGGCGAGTCCTCGGCCACCAGGCTGCGCAGCCGACCCTGCTCGGCCTGGGCCGCGCAGTAGGCCAGGGGGAAGATGCCGCGCTCGAGCCCGTAGACCAGGGCCGGGTTCAGATCGACGTTATAGAAAGCCAGGTGCGGGTGTTCTTCATCGAGTTCGCGGACCAGCGCGCGGTAAGCGAGCGGGTTGGGCGCGGTGGCCTCGAGCACCTCGATCTCGCGGTCGAGGAAGATATCGAAACGTTTGGTGCGCGACAAGCGCAGGCGCGGGTAACGCGCCGCGAGGGTGTGTTCGAGCGCAGCCAGTGCCCGCGAGGGCCCGCCCACGTAGAGCGCCATGGGGAAGGGCTCGGCCATCCGGTGCGCCTGGCCCGTCTCGTCGATGAGCCACAGCACCATGCCCTCCGGGCTCGGGTACAGGTCAAGGATCCAGCCGCGCAGGCAGGACAGGTCGGGGTTCATTCGCTGGAGGAGCCGCCTTCTCGAGCCGCTCTAGGCGCGCGTGCATCTGCGCCAGCAGGTGGAACAGACCGATCAGCATGCTGAGCAGGAGGGTCTGCATCGGCAGCGGGTCGGCCGCCATAGCCGTGGCGGCAATGCGTTTGCGGGCAAAGGCGAAGAGCTGGTCGAACAGCGTCTGATCGTCGCGCGGCAGCGCGCGGCGGTAACGCTGCAAGCGTTCTTCTTCGAGTTGAACCTGCTGAGTGACCGAAGCCAACGTGCGTCCCATACGTACCTCCGAAACGAGTCAGGATGATGAGGGCGACGCATGACGCGCGGCGTGACACCCGTTTCAATGTCAATGCGAGGAGCGGGCTGTGTAGTCCTTGTTGGGGCACGCGAGGCGCGCCCCTACCCGTGAGATGTCGCCGCTGGCTCGCAACCCTCTCGCCTGTCGCCAGCCGAGATTCCTCGGGCGTTGCACGCCCTCGGAATGACAGAGAGGACGTCGCCGTCCGAGAGTCTTGGTAGCCTGTGCCCCCTCGGAATGACGGAGAGGCTGCTGCCGCTGTCATCGCGCCGCAGCGCCCGGCGCGCGCAGCAGGGCGCGGGCCTCGCGCGCGGCGGGTATGCCCGCCGCCGGCACATGCCACAGCGGCAACTGCGGCGAGGGGCGGGCAACCTCCGGCGCGGGGCCGAGGGTGTGGTCGGCCAGGCGCAGGAAGGTCTCGAAGAAGGCGCGCCGCCCGGCGGCCTCCGTCCCGCGCGGCGCGGCCAGCGTGACCAGCACCGGCGCCGCCCGGCTGCGATCGCGCACCACCGGCCAGATGCAGTTGAGCAGGCGGCGCGTCTCTTCGTAGGGAACGTTCTCGTCGTAGAAGGTATCCAGCAGGCCGAGGATCACCAGCGGGCTGGCCGAGGCCGGCAGGGTGAGCAGGCGCTCGGCGAGTTGATGACAGGTAAACGCGCGCGAGACGTGAATGCGCGCCAGCGCCAAGTGCGGCGCCGGCCCGCCCGGCGTGCTGGAGGCCAAGAAGCGTGCGACCCACAGCGCGTCGAAGCTATTGCCGCCATCCACCACCCACACCGGGCCGCGCTGCGCGGCGAGCCGGGCGATCGTGGCCAGGGCCACCGGCATGAGCGCCGTGCCATGCAGGGCCACCAGGCCCACTGCGGCCAGCGGCAGCGGGGCCACCGCTTCGCTTTCAACTTTGCGTACCAGCATTTGCGGATACGGCATGCTAATGCCTCTGGATATGCCTC